>SAAM01000554.1 GCA_009929415.1 Clostridia bacterium
ATACGGACAGAGACAACTATGATTATGTATATGACGCAGAATCGCTCAGGAGCCTTGCCGGAAGAAAGATGCACTCAAAGAAGAATCATTTCAACGGATTCGTGAAGGAGTATCAGGACAGATTCGTATACAAGGCTATCGAGAAATCAGAGTTTGACGAGTGCCTGAGGCTTTCGGACAAATGGGCGTTTTCCAGAGAAAAGGACAGAAATCTAATAGGAGAGAACCTGGCAATCAAGAAGGTGCTGAAAAATGCAGATAAATTCAGCTGCCTCAAGATAGGCGGGATCTATATAGACAATGATCTGGAGGCATTTACATTCGGGGATCTTATAAATTCTCAGATGGCTGTCATCCATATAGAAAAGGCGAATCCGGATATCCGGGGAATATATTCTGCGGTCAACAAGCTGTTTCTGGAAAATGAATTTCCAGACGTGGAATTTGTAAACAGGGAAGATGATCTGGGCATAGAAGGACTGAGAAAGGCCAAGCTATCGTACAAGCCGCTGAGGCTCGTTGAAAAATATACACTTACAGAAAGGCAGTAACTTATGAGAACAGGTATAGTGAACTCCAGAAACATCAGGGATGTAAAAAAACTTTGGAGCTACTGCTTTGCAGACACTCCTGAATTTAAGGATTACTACTTCGCAAACAGATACAGACAGGAAAAAAATCTTATAACAACAGATGACAGAGGAAAAGTCCAAGCCTCGCTTCAGCTGAGCCCATATGTGCTGCAGGTAGACGGAGTAAGCAAGGATGTGAATTACGTAGTAGGAGTATGCGTGCAGCCGGAGAGCCGTGGAAAGGGATATTCGACGGCGATAATGAAGGACACTCTCAATTATCAGTACCGGAACGATGAGGATGTATCAATACTCATGCCGATAGACACGGAGATATACACGAGATACGGCTATACAAACTGCTTCTATCGCTATGACTTCAGCGTGGATCTCATAAACATAAGGGCAGGAAAGACCTGCTGCGAGGTAAGAAGAGCAGAGCTTGAGGATCTTGTATCAGACGCTTCAGACAAGAAGGCGCCGGATGAGGATATCCTTGTAATTGCTGCTCAGATGAGCGAATTTTATCACAGCAATATTGTGGACAAGTATTCATATATAAAAAGGGACAGGCAGTACTTTATCAACAGGCTGGAGGAACTTTCCGTGGATGGGGGAGAGCTGTTCCTTTCATATGACGAGGGCGTGATTTCGGGCTATATGATGCTGCTTCCAAAATACTCTCAGGGGCATGCCATGGTACCGGAGATGATGTTTCGGGACAAGGATGCATTCAACTCGCTTATGAGCATAATAAAATCACATATAACCCAGTTTAGGACGGCAGACATAGTGACCCCTCAGCATGAGCTTTTCAATCTCTTTATAAAGTATGACAATAAATATAAGGTATCTAAAAAGAGCTTTATGATGGTGAGGATAATAAATGCCAGGAACATACTCTGTGAAATCCTCAGGAGAAA
>SAAM01000081.1 GCA_009929415.1 Clostridia bacterium
ATAACTGTCATGAGACCTGTCGAGGTCGTAAGGCAGGCCACTATAACGCATACCGAGAGCACATTCATAAGGATGCTTCCGCCAAGCATTTTTACAAGCCCTACAAGAAGCACAGTCTGGTCAGTGTCAGAAGGAAAATTCGCTCCACCTGTGGCTCCAAGATATTCAAGTCCACCATATACAAAAGTCAGCATTATGAATGCCACAAAACATGCTTTGAAAAGCGCAGCCATTCCCTGCTTCTCAGTCGTCGGGCCATAGCCCTTGTCAACTATCGCATTTATGAATATTACCCCGCAAAGCAGTCCAGTCAGTACGTCCCCGATCTGATATGCATTGCTGAATCCCATATAAAATGCGTTTTCAATGCCTGTATCTGCAGGAATTCCCACGGGATTTACTATTGCAAGCCCTATTATTATAGCAAGCGCAGCCAGAAGGATCGGAGTAAGAAGCTGACCTACCTTGTCTACCACTTTTGCAGAATTTATGCAAAACCATGCTGATAATCCAAAAAATACAACGAGTGCAACCGGGTGCAGAACTGCCTCATTTACATTTGGAAGAAGAGTCCTTATTCCAGTCTCATAGGCAACCGCGCCTACTCTCGGGTGAGTTATGAGAAGCCCCAGGCATATCATTATGAAAAAGTTGTAGAAGTGATAAAACCATGGCGTTACAGGCTCTGTAAGCTTCTGGAAGGTTCCTCCTCCATTACCGATTGCAACTACGGCCAGTATAGGCATTGCAATGCCGGTAATAACAAGTCCTATCATCGCAGGAAACCATGCAGATCCGGCGGCCTGACCTATCCACGGTGGGAATATGAGGTTCCCGGCACCAAAGAATACTGCAAAAATCGCAAATCCAATTGTAAGGGTGTCTTTCATAGATTTTTTCATTTTTTCTAAATTCTCCTTTTAATAAAAAGCGTATGTAAAATTACCATCGCTCATATGAAATGCAATTTTTGTGCCAATTTTTGGAAAACTTGCTAATTGCGCTTTTGCAGATTAAACAGGCGCAGGTATATAGAAAAACAGCGTGTTTTTATGATCATTTTTGTAATTATTTTTACATATGTGTAAAAAATATGCGCAAAAAAAAAGAGGTGCCGATAATTATTCAGCCCTCCAGATTTTTTAAATGTTCTTTTTGAAAAGCAAGTAGGAATATACCGCCGGAATTACAGTAATTATTATTATTACTGCAAAAAGAAGTACTTCTGACTGAAAATACGAGTTTACAATCATGCATATCCCTCCAGCCACCCACAGGCGGCCTGATAATCGGCTTGTCCTGTTCCAGTTCTCCTCGCTGTGAAGAGTCCACGGAAGCCTTATTCCAACTGTATAATTCTGCTTTATCGATGGCAGGAAGATACCGATGATTATAAAAATGACTCCCACAAGCAGGTTCATAACAAATCCTATGTTTATATCATATCCGGCAGCTATCCCATATGTGGAAAGACAAGCCACCAATGATGTAAGCGGAATTATCCAGAATACCATGTCAAGCATCCTGTCTCCTATGTTTTTCTTCTTTGGATCATTAAGCGTTATGAATATCATCAGGAACTGGATCGCAAGAAGCATCGCAGGTATTCCAAATACAGCAAATGACTTGCTGCTCCATCCATCTGGGACATTATCGCTTCCCCAGTGTGTAATGACTCTGTCCGGCATCCTGTCCCAAAGCAGAAGCCCTGCAATTATCGGCATCAATGTGACTATGCTGGTTATTATTATTGTCTTTCTGTGTTTTTTCATGACATCTCACTCCTTATCATTTGAAAATATGCTCTCAGGCATTATCAGAACAGTATCGCAAACACCCTCATCACGGCATCGAAAAGACTGGCGAAAAAGCCCTGATTCATATCCTGTGCCTTTATCTCCCTGCTCACCGATATTGTTTCAAGCGAGTCATCTCTTAGGTTTATCAGGGTCTTGCCACCATAAATAAGCGTTCCGCATTCAAAGTGAAGGAAAAGGCTTCTGTAATCCATGTTTATGGTCCCTACTGATCCTATCCTGTCATCACTCACGTAGCTCTTTGCATGAATGAATCCAGGACTGTATTCATAAATCCTTACGCCCGCTCTGAGAAGCGGCATATAGTTGGATCTGGTTATCCGAAATACCAGCTTTTTGTCAGGTATGCCGGGTGTCACTATCCTTACGTCTACGCCTCGCTTTGCAGCAAGGCAGAGCGCAGACTGAAGCTCATTGTCTATTATCAGATAAGGCGTGAATATATATACATATTTTCTTGCCTGTGACAGTATCTCTATATATACATTCTCACCCACAGGCTCACTATCGAGCGGCGAATCTGAAAACGGCTGAACAAAGCTGCCTTCTTCAGCTTCGATCATATTTTCAAGTTCTTCTTCGCAAGGCCTGAAGTCCTCAAATTTTCCAGTGTCCGTTCTGAATGCGTTCCACATTTCGAGGAACATCACCGTAAAGCTCCATACGCCCCTGCCCTTAAGCATTACGCCAGTATCCTTCCAGTGTCCGAATCTCTCCTTCTGATTGATGTATTCATCTGCAAGATTTATCCCACCTGTGAATGCTGTGTGTCCGTCAATAACAAGAATCTTCCTGTGATCCCTGTGATTCATAACAACCGATACGACCGGCCTGAACTTGTTGAATGCCATGCACTTTATACCCAGACTCTCCATCCTATTCTCAAAATCCCCGGGAAGAAGAAACATGGAGCCTACATCGTCATATATCATCCGTACGTCGACGCCTTCCTCCACCTTCTTTACAAGCGTATCCAGCATCCGATTCCACATCACACCCTGATCTACAATAAAGTATTCAAAAAAGATATATCTCTTTGCCTTTTCCATTTCTGAAATCATGTCAGAAAACATTTCTTCGCCTACTGGATAATACTTTGTCCTTGTATCAGAATAAAGGGGATAGCCGCTCCTGGTCATTATATAGCTGCTCGTGCCACAGGCCCTTTCGTCACTTATTCTCAGTTCTCTCACGCAGGCTTCATCCTGCACAAGAAATGGAATCGCGGCATCGTGCTCGCGGATGAGCTTTGCGCGCATAATCCTGGATGGACGCTTGTTTCCAAAAAGAAGATAAAATAGTCCCCCAAAAACAGGGAGAGCCATGATGAGTATTATCCATCCGATCTTGTATGACGCGTTTTCCTCCTTCATGTTGAGAAACAGCACGACAACTATGCTGAATAAGGACAGCGCCGAGCTTATCCATTCCGAATAATCAAGTATCCTAAGAAGAAAAGTCACTCCCCATACCAGTTGAACGATTATGATCAGCGATATCAGCAAAACTCTGTAATTGATCTTTCTCAATACATTCATTTGAAACCTCCCCGACTGTTTATCTATATCTATAGTATACCAAATTTCAACAGAATAATTTAATTGTATCTTGATTTTTTTCAATATTTCTTAAAAAAATTTAAAATAATAATATTTTTTTGTTGACACGTATCAAAATACTGTGTTATCATAATAAACAATAATTTAATATAAAAATCCTCATCCTTCCGGGTGAGGTAGAGGCGCGATTTCTATGATTAGCAATACAGAGGACGGAATCCTGTGAAGTATTGTGAAAGGAGCGATCGCCGAAGCTTTAGATACCAAAGTCTATTGCTGGGTCTGCATCAAACAGGTGCAGGACTGTCATCTTAGTATTTCGCTCGATACTTTGATGTTGCGCTATCTCACACAGAGCCAGAAGGGAGAGTGATTATCTTGGCATTGCCATGTTTAAAATCACCTGACTATCCGTCAGGTTTTATTTTATCTAAAAACAAATTAATTCATTAAGGAGAAAAAACAATGAGCGACATTGCAATCACAACAAATCAAACTGTAATAAACAGCAATTCAAATATCAGCCAGCCCGGTGCTGCTGAATTCAAGAAAGAAATAAGCCTCTTTGGAGGCATAAGCATACTGGGCGGAATAATGATAGGCTCAGGAATATTCTACCTCGGATCATATGTCCTTATGAGAACAGGCATGAGCATGGGCCTTGCGCTTCTCAGCTGGGTAATCGGAGGAATCGTATCGCTTTTGGGAGGAATATGTTATGCTGAGCTTGGAGCTTCGGATCCAAGAGCAGGAGGTTCAACTGTATATCTTAACAACGCATACTCTCCTCTCGTAGGCTTCCTGAACGGATTCAACAGCTGGCTGATAGCCGGCCCCGGATCGATCGCTGCAATAGCTATAGCGCTCCCGAGTGCCCTTACTAATCTCGTGCCGCTTGGAGAAATGCAGATAAAAATCATAGCTATAATCCTTATAATCGGGCTTACCGCAGTAAACTATTTTGGAGTCAAATCCGGCTCCATCGTTCAGAACATCTCAATGGTAGCTAAGATGATACCGATAATAATAATCCTTGTACTTGGACTGGCTATGGGAAATGTAAGCCCAGACCTCAGCCTCAAGCCTGTAACAGGAGAGACTGACCTCGGTTCTATTTTCAGCATGGTTGCATTTGCAGTAGTCGCAACTCTATGGGCATATGAAGGATGGACAAATCTCAATACGGTAGCCGAAGAAGTAAAGAACCCAAAAAGAAATCTTCCTCTTGCAATCATAATAT
Source organism: Clostridia bacterium (assembly GCA_009929415.1). Taxonomy (GTDB): domain Bacteria; phylum Bacillota; class Clostridia; order Peptostreptococcales; family Filifactoraceae; genus Proteocatella. The sequence goes on from SAAM01000081.1 coordinate 4,617, forward strand.
CTATAGTATCTATAACCGTGCTGTACACGCTTTTCAATTATGCTATATACAAAGTAATACCTTTTGACCAGATAGAGACCCTGCTGGCAAATGATGACTTTTATCTGGGTACACATGCAGCAAAGATGCTGCTTGGTGATGCCGGCGGCCTGCTTGTAATGTCGGCAATGGTCATCGCGATGTTTGGATCTCTCAACGGCTGCATTCTGGCATTTCCGAGAATGTACTATGCCATGAGCGAGGGAGGGCACTTTTTTAACAGCTTCAAGAAGCTTCACCCTGTTCACAGAGTTCCATATATACCGCTGCTTGTGCAGGCAGCTATTTCAATAGTGCTTGTAATGCTGAGAGACCTCAATCAGCTTACATCGCTGGTAGTTTTTACCGGAATGCTGTTCAACACTCTCAGCGTATTTGCAGTATTCATATACAGAAGAAAATATCCGGATATGGAAAGACCTTACAAAGTATTCCTGTATCCGTTCACAGTTATAGTAACAGTACTGATTTTCGCCGGACTTCTCGTAAATACTTTTTCAGAGGATCCTCTGACATCGCTTATTGGGCTAAGCGTACCTGCAGTGGGAGTTCTGTTCTATCTTTACTTTGACAGGCGTAACAGAAAAATTCAGAATATATAGGGGGAAACCATGAACACATTAATCACAAACGGAAAAATTTATGTAGAAAAAGGCCTCTTTCATGAGGCAATGCTGATCCAGGATGGAATCATAGTGCAGACTGGATCAAACAGCGACTTCGAGAGCGCTTCATTTGAAAACCATATCGACCTTGGCGGAAAGACCGTAATCCCAGGGCTCAACGACAGCCATCTTCACCTTTCATATGTAGGAACCACGATGCGCTCATGCAAGCTGAACCAGGCAAGATCGATAGAAGAAATTATCGAAATCGGAAAAAACCACCTCGCAGCAAACCCAGATACAGCCGCACTATATGGAAGAGGCTGGAATCAGGACTACTTTGTTACAGGCGAAAAAAGAATGATAAACAGGCATGACCTGGATCAGATATCAACAGATATCCCCATAGTGTTCGTAAGAGTCTGCGGACACATGGCAACCGGCAATAGCAAAGCTATAGAAATACTTGGCGTAGATGAAAATACGGCGGTTGAAGGCGGAGTGATTCAGCTTGGCGATGACGAACATCCAGACGGTATATTCTGCGAGAGCGCAACGGCGCTTCTAGATACCGTGATCCCCGAAAAGACGGACCTCGATATTGAAAAGGATTTTCTCACAGCCGCAGATTATGCAATAAGCATGGGCCTTACCTCGGTTCAGTCATGCGATATTCAAAATGTAGACGCCCAGAGGATATTCAACGTAATAAGAAACATCTATTCGGACAGCAAGACAAGGCTGAGATTCTCTCACCAGTTCAATTTTCAGGATATCTCAGGACTTGAGGATTATATAAATACCGAATTGAACTCAGATGGCTATGATGAAAAATTCCTCTCAAGAGGGGCGCTAAAGCTTTTCATAGACGGTTCGCTCGGAGCAAGGACAGCCTTCATGCTAAGTGACTATCACGATGAGCCAGGCACGAGAGGCGTAAGCGTTCTGTCTCAGGAGCAGCTGGATGATATACTGAGTCTTGCCAGCCAGCACAATATAAGAGTGGTGACACATGCAATCGGAGACGGGGCAGTGGAGATGCTCATAAATGCTTATGAAAAGCAGATGAACGGCGGCGAAAACACCCTGAGACACGGCATAGTACACTGCCAGATAACAAGCGCTCAGCAGCTTGAAAGAATAGCAGCGCTTAAAATCCCCGTGCTTTATCAGCCGATATTCCTTGATTACGACATACAGATAGTAGAAGACAGAGTAGGTGAACACCTCGCCTCAACGTCTTATGCATTTAACACCCTCTACCAGCTTGGAACGCCAGTCAGCTTTGGAACGGACTCCCCGGTAGAAGATCTTAATCCATGGGAAAACCTGTACTGCGCTGTAACAAGGCAGCGACTTGATGGAACTCCGGAAGGCGGATTCTGCCCAGAGGAAAGAATGGACATCTCAGATGCGATAGACTGCTACACGACCGGAAGCGCATTCAATGAATTCAGGGAAGATTTCAAGGGAAGGCTAATGGCCGGCTACGCTGCCGACCTTGCCGTGCTCGACAGGGACATATTTGAAATAGAGCCTGCTCATATAAAAGATGTCAGAGTAGATATGACCATGATAAACGGAGAGGTTGTCTATACAAGACAGTAGAATCTGAATAAGCTCAAAAATGCCATAAGGACATTAGTTCTTATGGCATTTCTTATATCAGTCCCTATTTTTTGTTTACAGCATTAAAGAACCAGAGCAGAGCACAGGATCCTATTATTGCAACGGCAAAGCTTCGAAGATTAAATCCTGTGACTCCCGGAGCTCCAAGAAAGCTCATGAGAAAACCACCGACCCAGCTTCCCACTATACCTACAATGATGTTCTTCATCATACCCATGTTTTCATTCTTCTTGCTTATGATGCTTGCCACCCATCCTGCAAGACCACCAAATATAATCCATGATAACCAGTTCATATATTTTCAAGAGTTCGGAGACCCGTGGCTTTAGTCATAGGATGAGAACTCTTGATATCACCTGCCTCTCTATTAGTAGTGTACTTCGTTTTTCCAATAATTTAATATTCTTAACACTTGCACTCTTGTGAATGGATGTACCATTTAATTTACGCAAATCGAAATACCCGGTAGCTCTTCTACCAAAGATAAAACACTCTGTATTGCCATGCTTAACCTTATCAAACAACCTAAATCCTTTTACCACGTAAGGTGATTGGTTCAACTTCTTTTTACCGCCTTTAAGGAAGTTAGCTTTGTGAATTTGCCTGTTATTTTTTCTCTTGAAAATTTGCAAATAAATAACATCACTTCTTTTAGCACTTAGGTTTCCTGTAATACAAAAGGCATCTGCGTTGTGCGTCTTTTCTATTTTACTGTTTATTCTATTGTTTTTAGTTATATATCCATATGTCATTGATACATTAGGGTATATTTCTCTCAGCTTATTGTATACCGCCCATCTCATAATGCCCATGAAGGCTGCATCTCTAAAGGAATTGCGATTGCTTATCTTAAGCTCAATCTTGCCTTTATGAAAATCGCTGTGGCAGGTTTCGCAAAGTGTTACTAAGTTAGCCGGGGAATTTCCTCCGGTTTTACGACTTTCCAAGTGATGGACGTTGAGTCTCTTGTCTTTAGACTTGCCCTTACAGTGTTGACATATATG
>SAAM01000555.1 GCA_009929415.1 Clostridia bacterium
CGCATGATACTTGTCCTGTGATGGAAATTGCACTGTTTCTCATAACTTCTCTTGCTGCACCATTTCATGCAGACTTCCTTCGAAATGGATTTCTCGGTTATTCGCTCCTCGACAAAGAACCTATCGATGCGCCGCAGGGCAAGACTTTCGGAATCGTATTTGCATCCTAGGGCTCTCTTGGAGTCGATATAATCCATAATTTCCTTGCTGAACACACTATTGTATTGTAATTGCATCTCCGCCCTCCTTCTCGAAATCCAAAGGCAGTACACACTGCTCAAGATTTTCAATGTCTATCTTCAGATAGACGGAGGTGACATCCGTACTGGAGTGCCCCAGAACCTCGGTGATGATCTCCAGCGGCGTACCTCCTTCCAGAAGAAGCGATGCAGCAGTATGGCGAAGAGAATGAAAACCGTGCTTTGACTCCTTTTTGATTCCTGCTTTGTTCATGTAATGAGAGATTATGCCCTGCAGATGGTTTTCATCGCCAATCGGGTCGAATGGTGGCATGTGTTTTACGAAGAGAATCCTTGTTTCGAAGACCTGAGGCCTGCCGTTTCGAATATAGTCGATGATGGCCCATCCGACAGGATTGGGGATGGGGAGTGTTATGGACTTCCCTGTCTTGTGCTGACTGAACGTCAGGAGCTTCCGCTTCCAATCGAAATCGTCCAATGTCAGGTGTTTCAAATCGATGGATCGGAGCCCCAGGATACATGCCGTGAGGATCATGGCATAGTCCCTTTTGCCTATCGGGTTGGTGCGGGGAACGGTTTGGAGGAGGCATTTCAGATCCGCAGCCTTCCAGACACATGGAATTTTCGCCTGTTTGGACATCTTGGCCATATGTAACTTGTCTGAAAAAGAGTTGGTCAAGATAGACATCTCATTGAGGTAGCGGAAGAAAAACCTGAGTCCGCAGGTTGTTTGCTCTATTGCTTTGTAACTATAGCCTGAGAACGTGGAGAGAAAGCCGTTGCATGCTGCAAGATCGATTGAGCCTACCTCGAGCCTCTTCTGATGCAGATAATCCAACAGAACCAAGGAGATTCGTATGTAGTGTGCAGTAGTGCATTTGGAATATTGTGTCGTCTGGAGGTATGTCTTGAATCCTTCGTGGATTGAGAGATACTCCCCCTCCAGAACGATGGGGTTCTTGGCTGAATAGTATCTTCGGGTAAGAACCCCGTGAAGCTGGTAGTCCTCCAGAAGGTGTACCATCCGCAGGTACTGAATCCGCTGCTGAGGAAGGGTTTCATTCTTGTATTTCTCAAGGAAGCAACATCTTTCATTTAGGTAGAGCATGCCTCTTGCCATCGAGAATTCCGTCGAGCCGAACTTCTCAAGCAGGAAATCTCCGAGTTTGCGCCAGAATTGTTTGTAGGTTCTGATGGTTCCTTCACTGTAATGGTTCTCAGCCAATAGTCTCAGCAATCCATCTTCGATGAGCTTTAGTTCCCTAATGCGTTCTCCTTTCCGGTTTGCGT
>SAAM01000082.1 GCA_009929415.1 Clostridia bacterium
GATATGCATCTTTTGGTGCAGTAGCTTATGCTGAGGAAGGCTGACCATATGAACATGTATCTGGTAAGCTCTTCTGACCATGATAGTGATGAGCCAAGGGCATATCTTGAGAATACCTGTATTCCCATGACAAGCGCCATGCCACACAGAAGCATTGCAAGCAGAGCCTCTTCAAGATTCTCGTCCAGCCATTTTATCATATCGTCCGCCTCCTTCTTATAATAATTTTAATAATTGTCTGTCTATATGCCTGAATGTATTATGCTTAGAACCTCATGAAGCTCTTTCACGCCGATCTGACCTGGCGCTGAAGCTTTTTTGGCAGCTCCGAATGTAAGCGCCGATCCAAATACTTCGCCGGAAAGCCTGCTTATAAGCCCGCTTCCTGCCATGGACATGGTGATTATAGGTCTGTCTGCATGCTGAGAGTACATTTCCTCTGTAGCTGAAAGAAGGGTAAGCACATCCTTTTTGCTCTGAGGCATCACGGCTATCTTTGGAATGTCCGCTCCAAGGTCCTGCATCTTGATGAGCCTTGATATTATCTCTTCCTTAGATGGCGTCTTAAAGAAATCGTGATTTGAAGCTACTACCTTTACGCCATGTTCATGGGCTTTTTCTATTATCTTTCTTACGATTTCATCGCCTGTGAAGGCCTCTACGTCCACAAGATCTGTATTTCCGCTTGCTGCAGCAGTTATATTGAGCTCTGCGTATGATTCGGGAGAGATTTCTTTTTCTCCGCCTTCTTTTTTAGTCCTGAAGGTGAAGAGCAGCGGCATGTCGCCGAGGGCTTCTCTAACCTGTGAAAGCGTCTGCATGAGAGTATCCATTTCGAATACGTCCTCATACCAGTCTACTCTCCACTCAGCTATATCGGCCGGGATGGATCTGAGACTCATAGCCTGCTCCAGGATATCATTTTTTGTTACTGCGACTATCGGAACGCATATCTTTGGGATTCCGCTGCCGAGCTCTATATTTCTTACTTTTACGGTCTTCATTTTTTTCTCCTTATATAAACGGTCTTAGCTTGCCTTTACTTTGCCTTTTCTGTACTGGCTGTTAACGAATACAGCCAGAAGTATGCCTATGAAAGTGATTCCTATATTCAAGAGTATAACATGCAATGGGCCCTCTGCGCCTCCATTTTTTGTCAGGATTCCTGCGATGTTGAGGATTATATAGTTGGCAAGGCTCGAGGCTATCATTATTATTGAAGTGATCTTGCCCTTGTTTGCAGGGAACATGTCGTTCGCGGCCGCGGTAGCCATCTGGAGCACTCCTCCTGCTGCTGAGAATCCGATCACGAATCCGCCAAGAAGGCATATGAAAGGAGTCTTCACTATATAAACTATGATTAGCATGGTCATTGCTATTGCAGGATAAAGCACAAGGAATTTCAGCGGCTGCACCTTCTTCTTCATAAGAAAGGCAGTGAGAAGCACGGCGATTATCGTACCTGTAGAATAGTAAGACTGGATCCTGCTTGGATCAGCCATTCCAACAAGCTTTCCAAATTCCTGGTTGCAGTTTAGCCACAGCTGGAAGGTAGAGGTACATGTAAAACCGATAGCTATGAGTGCAATTGCAGCCGGAGTGAACTTCATCTTCTGCGATGCGGCATTTTCTCCGGATTTCACGTTGCTGTTCATTGGAGGCACCGGCATGAAAGCGATAAGTATTCCGTCAATTATTATAAGTGCAGCCATAAGGAAGAAGATGGACTTGAATGAGAGCTCATTTGCCGCAACAAAGCCGATCATAGTCGGAAGCAGAAGCTGTCCAAGCGACACGGCAAGCTTTGTGAATATGGTCGCAAGCCCGCTTGATTCAACGAGGATCTCAAGGCATGCAGGGATTACTCCTGTGTCAAGGAATGAGTTCGCAGCTCCGCCCATGATTGCGAAGGCATAGGCCACGTACATGTTCGGTGAGAACACGATTCCTACGAAATATACAGCGTAGCACAGCACTCCGATCAGTGCAGAGGTCTTTCTTCCGAACCTGTCTGATATCGGTCCGGCAAATGGAAGCGTGATAAGTCTTCCGAGTCCGAGCGCGGCTATAACGATAAGCACGTTTCCTACGTCAAATGATCCGTCTGCGAGCTTTGCCGCTCCCCACTGACCTGCAAAATTCTGTTTGTACTGACCTAAAATCGATACCCCTATTCCGTGAATGAAAAAGCTTATATACATGACAAGGGCTGTCGGGTAATACTTCTTGTAGTTAATAGTCTCCATCTTATCCTCCAATTGTTTTTTAGTATTTTACGCCTTTTTTAGTATTTTATGCCTAAGGTTTCCTTCATATATTCAATCGGCATCGGCTTTCCTGTCCACAGCTCAAATGCAGCAGAGCCCTGAAAAAGCATCATTCCGAATCCGTTCATGCATTTGCAGCCGACCTGCTTTGCCATCTTGAGGAGCGCTGTCTCGGCAGGTGAGTACACTACATCTGCAACTATCAGGTCAGGTCTCAGATATGAAGCATCTGGAATATAGGTCTTTCCTTCGAGGGGCTTCATGCCCATGCCTGTAGCGTTCACAAACAGGCAGCTGTCAGCTATCTCTGCCTTGAGTATTTCAAGGTCATCAAGGTCGAAGAGCTCAGCCCTGCAGTCAGTTTTTTCATTTATGACATCTACATTTCTCTGAGCTCTTTCCCAGAATTCATCTTTTCTGTTGAATACTGATATCTGGGCTACTCCATCAAGCGCGGCCTGTATCTCGATTGCCGTTGCTGCTCCTCCTGCGCCCACGATGGTCATCTTCTTTCCGATAACATCGATAGCGTTGTCTCTCAGTGCTGCCATAAAGCCTGTTCCGTCAGTTATGTGCCCTGTAAGGACTCCATCGTCGTTTACAATGGTATTTACAGCTCCGGTAAGCTCTGCAGCCGGAGACAGATGATCAAGATATTTGTGAACTACGGTCTTGTTGGGCATCGATACATTTGAGCCTCTCATCTTCAGTGCTCTTATCGATCTTATCGCATCCTCAAGATTGTCATTGTCAACCTCGAATGCAAGATATGCATAGTCAAAGCCCATCTTTGCGAATGCCTCGTTCTGCATCGCCGGGGAACTTGAGTGTCTTATCGGGTATGCCATGAGCCCTATGAGCTCTGTATGTCCTGTTATTCTTTCTGCCATTTTTTTAACCTCTCTCAGTTTTATAGTAATTAAGTTTCGTTATTAATTTGACAATTCCTGCATTGTTATTATATGATATATAAAACATAACTTCCAATATAACTTGTGAACGATATTGATAGCCTGGAGCTATCTTTCTGAAAGGAGAATATATGAATCTGAATCAGCTTTACTATTTTCAGATGGTTGCTGAGCTTCAGCACTATCATCAGGCGGCCGAAGAGCTGAACATATCGCAGCCGAGCCTGAGCCGCTCGATGGCAAACCTCGAGGAGGAGCTGGGACTCTTTCTTTTTGAAAAACAGGGAAGGAACATAGTGCTCACAAAATATGGCAGGATTTTTGCCGAGCATGTGAACAAGATAATAGATGAACTTGAAAATACAAAAAAGAGGATGGAAAATCTTGCAAGCAGCAGCGATGGACACATAGACATCGCATATGTTTCTCCTCTGGCAAAGCATTATATCCCGTTTTCGGCCAGGAGATTTCTGGATATCGAGGAGAACCGGAATGTGACATTCTCATTCTCTCAGGATTATACGGCAAAGATGATAGAGGGCCTCAAGGCTGACAGGTTTGACGTGGTATTTGGTTCCTATTCTGAGGGAGAGAGCGATCTCAGCTTCGTTCCCATAATAAGGCAGGAGCTCGTAGCCATAGTTCCACATGACCATGAGCTTGCAGGCCTGGATGAGATCGAAGCGAGGCAGATCGAGAATTACAGCCTTATAGCATATGAAAGGTATTCCGGTCTTGGCAAATTCACGAGAAAGCTTTTCAAAGAGCTTGAGATAAATCCGGAGATTATATGCGAATCCTCGGATGAAGGTTCCATAGTAGCGCTTGTCGAAGCGGGATTTGGGGTCGCCATAGTAGCGAGGGTATCGGAGGTAGAGAGGGCAAACGTAAAGATACTTCCACTTAAGGACGTTGGAATGCATCATGATGTCTACATGATATATCACAAATACAGGTATCTTGCTCCGGCTGTACAGAACTTCATAAACTTCATAAAGAAGCAGGCCGCATCAACGCTGAAATAGACTTGCTCCCTGAATATCAATAGCAAAAAGCTATCAATAAAGCATAAAATATACATTAGATTTATCTTTGCAGCTGTAATATAATTAGACATATCGTTATTTTATATACAATTACTGCAAAAATATATGTTATTTTTATGTTAGAGATTTATGGAGGAAAGAATGAAAAGTGACTACAGGAATTTATTGAGTCCGCTGACAGTCAGGAACATGACTCTGAAAAACAGGGTCGCAATGACACCGATGGGAACCAACTATGCAGAGCAGAATGGAGAGATGAGCTTTCTGCATATCAATTACTATGAGCAGAGGGCAAAAGGCGGCACAGGTCTTATAATAGTTGAAAATACCTGTGTTGATTTTCCGCTTGGATATAACGGGACCACTCAGCTGAGAATCGACTCAGACAACTTTATGCCAAGGCTGTTCAAGCTCTGCGAGAACGTGCACAGGCATGGCGCTGCAATAGCTATACAGCTCAATCATGCCGGAGCTTCTGCAGTGGCATCGAGGATAAACGCTCAGCCGGTGTCGGCTTCTGACGTGCCTACAAAGGACGGAGGCGACATACCGAGGCCGCTTATGAGAGAAGAGATCGAGGCAATCGCCAGAAAGTACGGCGAGGCTGCAAGGAGAGCCCAGATAGCGGGATTTGACGCTGTTGAGATACATGCAGGCCATTCATATCTTATCAGTCAGTTTCTTTCACCTATAACCAACAAGAGAACTGATGAATTCGGAGGCAGCCCTGAGAACCGTGCCCGTTTTGCGGCAATGGTGATCGAAGAGGTCAGAAAGGCTGTCGGACCTTCTTTTCCTATTATAGTAAGAATAAGTGCCGATGAGTTCGCAGAGGGCGGAAACACGCTTCAGGATTCTATCGAGTATCTCAGATTCTTTGAGAAGGAAGTAGACATGTTTGACGTTTCCGCAGGCCTCAACTCATCCATTCAGTACCAGATAGATGCAAATCACCTTGCTGACGGATGGAGAGCATATCTTTCGAGAGCTATAAAAGAAGAGTTTGGCAAGCCGGTATTCGTAATGGGGAATATAAGAGATCCGAAGGTTGCCGAGGACATAATAGCAAGAGGCGATGCAGACATGATAGGCATAGGAAGGGGACTGATAGCAGACCCTGAATATGTAAACAAGGTAATATCAGGAAGAGAAGACGAGATAAGAAAATGCATATCCTGTAACATTGGATGCGCAGGAAACAGAATCGGAGTAAACCGCCCTATCAGGTGTACTGTGAATCCATGTGTTAATGAGACGGAAGATTACAGAGAGGTAGAGCTTCTCAGACCGTGCAACGTAGTAGTAATAGGGGGAGGAACTGCGGGGCTCGAAGCCGCATGCACGGCCGCAGAGGCAGGATGCACGGCATTCCTTATAGAAAAGAATAGCCAGACCGGAGGGCTTGCCGCTGAAATCTCGAAGATTCCGGACAAGAACAGGCTTGGAGATTTTCCACAGTATCTGAGAAACCGTGCCTCAAAGCTAAGGAATCTTTTCATACTGAATGACACAGAGGCGGATGCAGCGCTCGTCAGAAAGCTGAATCCGGACATAATAGTCAATGCAACAGGATCTGTTCCACTGCTTCCTCCTGTGAAGGGGCTCCGCGAGAACATAAGCATAGAGGGTACGAAGGTATATTCGATACTGGATATGATAGAGAACCTGAGCAGCTATCCGGAGGACCTTTCTGGAAAGAAGGTAGTCGTAATAGGAGGCGGAGCAGTAGGTCTGGACGTAGTGGAGTTTTTCGCTCCGAGAAATGCAGATGTATCAATAGTTGAGATGCAGCCTGTCATAGGAAGAGACATAGATCCGGTATCAAAGAGTGATATAAATGCTCTTATGAAGAGATACGGAGTAAGAAAGATGCCAGATACCGCGCTTCTTGAAGTAAGACCGGGAGAATTCATCGTAAGGAACTCAGGCGAAGAAAAGACTCTGGAATTCGACTATGGATTTGTGTGCCTGGGCATGAGAGCCAACAATCCGGTGCTTGAAGAACTCAGAGCGGAATTTGAAAATGATGATGTCGAGATAATAAGCATAGGAGACAGCGTAAGGGCAAGAAGGATCATCGAAGGAGTTTCAGAGGGAAGAAACATAATAAATGTCCTCAGAAACAGGAAATTCATTAAATAGATAGGAAACATATGATAATAATTGAAATATACAGCAAAAAACGTTTGCAAATATTCTATTTTTATTATATTATATTAAGTAACACTAAAAATCGCACTCGCTCAGCAGGTGCGTTTTTTATTCACTTTAAAAATTAATTGTGCAAAAAATACAATACGGAAGGGGATGAAACATGTCCAAAGAGAAAATTGAATTTCTTTATCTGTCAGAGCCTGACATGATAGAGGCGGGCGTTCTCGATATGAAGGAATGCATAAATGTCATGGAGGAGGTTTTCACTCTGATGAGTGACAATGACTACCTCATGGGAGGACCAAAGGGAAGCTCTCACGGGATGAAGCTATGGTATCCAAAAGAAAAAAGGGGAAGAAACATGCCGGTAGCTGGCGATGACAGAAGAGCCATGACGATGATAGCCTATGTCGGGGGAGAATATGATGTATGTGGAAATAAATGGTATGGGTCAAATGTGGCGAACAGGGAGAGGGGACTTCCCAGATCGATACACAGCATAACGCTCAATGATCCTGAAACAGGAGCTCCGCTTGCGATGTGCTCCGGAAATCTCGTAAGTGCGATGAGAACAGGTGCAGTGCCAGGGCTTGCAACAAGGTATCTGAAGTCGGACTCTGCATCAGTCGTAGGAATAATAGGTGCAGGAGTCATAAACCGCGCCGCACTGATAGCAATATGCGAATCACTTGGAAACGTAGAGCTTGTAAAGATATATAACAGAACTGCCTCAAAAGCGGAGGCGCTCTGCAGAGAGCTTTCAGAAGAAACAGGAATCAGGATGACCGCTGTGTCTTCAGCAGAAGAGGCTATAAGGGAGAGCGATGTTATAAGCGTAGCGACCTCAGGCGGAACGCCGGTTATAATAGAGGATGGCTGGATAAAAAAAGGGGCACTCATAAATCTTGTTGGTACAGCATCGCTGAGCGAGGATATGTACATAAACAGCAGAGTGGTAGTAGACAACTGGAATATGCACCTTGACTGGATTGATGATGGCATGAGGCATCCGGACGGGATAGAAAGCCTTATGGCTTCGGCGCCTGCTGCCCCTCTGATGAAGCTTTATCTTGAAAAAAAGAAGGATAATGCCGATATAGTGAGCCTCGGAGACATAATAACCAGACGTGCTGCAGGCAGGCAGCGCAGCGAAGAGACAATAATATTTATAGCAGGAGGAATCCCGGCCGAGGATGTGGCATGGGCACACACCGTGTACGGCCGCGCGCTCGAAAAGGGCATAGGGCAGAAACTGCTCCTGTGGGAAAAACCTCACTGGGCATAATTAACATAAAATTTACATTACATTAACTGATCCATTACATAGCAGACTCTCATAAGGGCTATAATGAAAATAGCGGCCTGAAAATCAAATGGGAGGAAATATGTCAATGGATCTTTTAAGAAAGAATTTCCATGCATAAGAGAAAAATTATGGAAAGAAGCATTCTGGTCTCAGAGTTTTTTTCTTATCACCACAGGAGAGTCTTCTGTAGATA
>SAAM01000083.1 GCA_009929415.1 Clostridia bacterium
AAAATCTTTTCTACCACGTTTCCTCCGGTTCTACATCATGTCAGCAAGCTTTGGAAGATTCTCTCCATCCACTCTGTAAACAGTCCACTCATCCATAGGCTTTGCTCCCATCTGGAGATAGAAATCTATGGAGCTCTTGTTCCAGTCGAGGCACCACCAGTCAAGCCTCTCACAGCCTCTTTCCACGGCTATCCTTCCAAGACACGAAAGCAGAGTCTTTCCGAGTCCCTTTCCCCTGAACGAAGGATCCACATAAAGGTCCTCAAGATAGAGATTGGCCTTTCCAAGGAAGGTAGAGAAGTTGTGGAAAAACAGCGCAAATCCCGCAGGCTCTCCCTTGTATTCTCCTATTATAACCTCGGCCTGTTTTTTGACAAAAAGCGATTCCATGAGGATTTCCTCTGTCGCCACTACCTCGTGAAGAAGCTCCTCATAGTCAGCAAGCTCCTTTATGAATTTTAGTATAAGCCCTACATCTGACTCCTGCGCAAATCTTATCCTGAAACCTTCTACACCTGTTTCATAATATCTGTTCATATCTTTCTCCTCTTTCTTTTATATTTTTACTGCCACCAGTATGCAACTCCCACACTGCCCGGCCCCACATGAGTTCCTATGACAGGCCCTATGGATTCTACCATTACCTCGATGCCGAGATTTCGAGATATCTCATCTGCCATCCTTATGCCTTCTTCCTCGCAGTTTATATGATGAACTGCCACCTCTTTTACCCCGAGGTCCGCTGCGTCTTCATAGAGCTTCTGGAGTATGGCATCTACAGCTTTTCGCTTTGTCCTGGCCTTTGAGAAGACCTTTGTTTCTCCATCCTTAACCGTAAGCACAGGTCTTATGCTCAGAATCTGTCCTGCAAGCGCAGCAGCTCCGCCTATCCTTCCGCCTTTTCTCAGATACTCAAGAGTCTGCGGAGTAAAAAGGAATCTGCTGTTATGTATTACATGCTCCGCTCTGCTCACAGCTTCATCAATGCCGGCACCATCGCTCGCTGCCCTTGCCGCCTCAATCGCTGCAAACCCGAGCTGCATGGAATTGGTCCTTGAATCCAGTATTTCTATCCTCGCATCCGGATATATCTCAAGAAGATAATTTCTTACCGTTCCGGCCGTCGAGTACGTCCCGCTCATTTTTGATGAGAGAAATATCCCCAGCACCTGATCTCCCGACTTCAGGAACTTTTCAAAGCTCTGTCTTATCTCATCTATGCCCGGCTGAGCAGATTTGGGAAATATGCCTGTTTTCTTCATCTCTTCATAGAACCGTTCGTTGCTCCAATCCAGCTCTCTTCTGATCTCATCGCTCATGAATACGCTGAGCGAAAGCACCTCAATGTCATATCTCTCCGCAATATGCTTCGGAATATACGAAGTGCTGTCTGTTACTATCTTTACTGCCATCTGTACCTCCCTGCATACAAACCCCTGTATATAATTATACTCCAAATCCAAAATAAAAAAAGAGGCCGCTTTTTGAAAAATTTGTCAAGCCATATTTCAACAAAAAATTTACAATAACAATTTAAGGGTATATAGAAATTAAACCGTTATATAGAAAAAAGGGAGGTGCTCTATTGAAAAATATTATTGAAACCCGAATCAGGGAGTTCATAGATAACCATGTAAAAACTGAGAACCTTGAAGGAATCTGGCAGGAGCCCCTGTTCGCATATGCTTCGGCATACGATCCAATGTTTCTGGATCTCAGAGAGACAGTCTCACCTACTCATTCAATGCCATCTGATTTCATGGAACACCCCAGAACCGTGATTACATACTTTCTTCCATTTAATGAGTATGTGGCGGAAAGTAATTCCTACGGAGAATACAGCTCCGTAGAATGGGGAAAGGCATATGTGGAAACAAACAGGCTGATAGAGCTTATAAACGCCGACATCCAGGCTTTCATGAAGGAAAAGGGATTTAAATCTACGCTAATTCCTCCTACAAACAACTTCGACCCTGAAAAACTCATAAGCGACTGGTCCCAGAGACACGTAGCATTCATAGCGGGGCTTGGAAAATTCGGGCTTCATCGCATGCTGATAACAGAAAAAGGCTGCTGCGGAAGGATAGGTAGCATAGTCACTAATATGTATCTGGAGCCTACAACAAGGCCGTCAGGAGAATACTGCCTTAACAAGCATAACGGAACATGCACCATGTGCGTTAAGAAATGCGTGAATGAGGCGCTTTTTGAAAATGAGGCTTCATTTGACAGAAACAGATGCCATGACATGTGCCTGAAGAATGGCGAAAAGCTTAAAGAGGTAGGCACAGCGGACGTATGCGGAAAATGTCTTTCTGTAGTCCCATGTTCATATATAAATCCAGTTTCAATGCTGTAGACAAGGAGGTATTTTATGAGTGTTGCACTTAACAGTGAGAACTTTGCAGCTGAAGTTCTCGAGAGCAAGATGCCCGTATTTGTATATTTTTATGCTTCCTGGTGAGGTGCATGCGCATCGCAGACCCCGATAATAGACGAGCTGGTATTTGACAGCGTAGGCAAGGTAAAGATAGCAAAGCTTATGGTAGACGACGGCAAGGACATTGCCAGAAAATACAGAGTCATGTCTATCCCTACGATGATACTGTTCGAAAACGGGAACGAAGCAAAAAGGCTGGTTGGCCTTCATCAGAAATCTCAGCTCAAGGAAGAGCTTGGGCTATAATAAAATCGAATCCTGACAATAGAAATAACAAATCCATCTGAAGCTTCGCATTTAGCCGCAATCTGGCTATGCAAAATAATCGGATGGATTTGTTTTTAATTAAGTATGTTATACTAATAAATATAATCCTAATACATAAAGGAGTACTAGATATGAGTAAAGACCGGATCAAATATAAAAAGATAATAAGCACATGCATAATCATACTGTTTTTTGTATCCCTTGTGATTTTTTATATTCTTGAAGATCTGACATTCAGAGAAAGAGTCGAATTGCTCAAATATGCCACACTGATCATAGTAGCAGGGCCAGCTATGATAGCCAGGCATTATTACTGGTAGGCATTTTATATTGACTTGCTTTTTATATTTTGTCCACTGTAACTATGTTTTCTTTGTCGAAAGATACATAAACCCGTTCCCCGATATTATAGGAATCCTGAGTCTTGCTGCTGAGTACATCTATACGGATCTCTTTCCCACTTATATCAATCTGATATCTTGTTATGATTCCCAGCTCTTCCTTAAAAGTCACGATACCCTCTTCTCCGGCATCTTTATCTCCGGCGAAATATATGTTCTCCGGCCTTATCATTGCCAAGCGTTCTGTTTCTGAAGACTCAAAATTTATGTCTCTCCCCAGAATCAAAATCCCTGAGCCCGCTATCTCGAAGAAGTTGGTCTGTCCTACAAACTCTGCAACAAAATCATTTTTCGGATTTCTGTATATCCTGTCAGGGGTGTCGGTCTGAAGTATCTCTCCCCTGTTCATTACGGTTATGCGATCTGCTATCGACATGGCTTCTTCCTGATCATGGGTGACATATATACTTGTTATTCCAAGTTTCTGCTGAAGCTTTCTTATGCTCTGCCTCATAGAAACCCTGAGCTTCTCGTCAAGATTTGACAGCGGCTCATCAAACAGCAGTATGTCCGGCTCCGTTATCAGAGCTCTTGCCAGTGCAACCCTCTGACGCTGTCCTCCGGAAAGCTCCTGCACTTTTCTGTTTCCCACACCTGAAAGCTCCACTTTTTCGAGCATTTCCTCTACCTTCTGCACGATGAGCTTCTTCGAATATTTTCGTACCTTCAGCCCAAATGCTATATTTTCGTATACGTTCATGTGAGGAAACAGCGCATAGCTCTGAAATACCATCGATGTATTGCGTTTCTGACAGGCAAGATTGGTTACGTCTCTTTCGTCAAAAAAAATGTTTCCATAAGTTACCTCTATCAGGCCTGCTATCATCCTTAGCAGAGTGCTCTTGCCGCATCCAGAAGGCCCCAGCAGCGCCATCATCTCTCCATCTTCAATCGTAAGAGACACATCCCTTACTGCTTCAGTTTCTTCATATTTCTTACATATGTTCTTCAGTTCTATTTTCACCTGTTTCCCCTTCCCATTTTTCTTATTCCTTCTTTTCCATAGACAAAGACATTGAATGAAAGCATAAGTGCCAGGGTTATAACCGAAAGAGTAAGTGCCAGTACTGCAGGCACTCCCAGTACGAGCCCTCCTGTCATCGACTGGAAGAGAACCTGTATTATCACCTTGTTCTTAGGCATTATAAGAAAAACTATTACGCCAAGCGTGGTCATAGTGCTGGAAAAAACCTTTATATATGAATTTGCAAATGCATCCCTGAGAAGCGGGATGATGACCCATATATATGTCTGCAGCTTTGAAGCCCCCAGATTGTAGGATGCATTCTCAATGTCGCTGTCCACATGCTCAAGCAGTGCATAGCATGATTTCATTGAGATGTTTATGTTCCTGAATATGCATGCAATATATACAATGAGTGTGGTCCCAAGAAGAATCAGAGGCTTAACATCCTTTAAAACAAATTTACCAATGCCAAAAAGAGGATATTTGAAAGTCACAAGATATCCTATTCCAAGAAGTATTCCCGGTATGGCCGCCGGAAGCATCGCCATGAGATCTATGATTTTTTTCCCAATCATCCTGTCCCTCTGTATCCCATAAGCAAGTATCACCCCAAACAGAGAAGATACAATACCCGTGATCACAGACAGTGTTATGCTGTTTATGAGCGGCTTGAGGTATTTTATGAGATTGACAGAAAATGCCGTTTTAAAGTGCTTAAGCGTGAATGTGTAATCATACCCCCAGTTAACCGTGAATGCACCCACAAAAATAAATATAATGTTAACTGCAAATACGCTTATCACCATGCATGTCTTAAGAATCATTAAAGCTTTGAGCGCCTTGTTTATCCTTGTATATTCAACATTGCTTCCTCCATGCTGGTCCAGATTGAACTTCCTTCTTTTGGAGAATTTCCGCTGGGCGTAAAACGCCATGAAACATGGAATCAGAAGAAAAATCCCCGTGATACTCGCCATCTTCATATTGTATAATCCCGTTATCTGTATATAAAGATCAGATGCCAGAGTCCTGAATTTGCCTCCTATTATAAGCGGCGTAGTAAAGTCCGCCATGGACCCCAGAAACACAAGCAGTGCTGCAGAGGTTATCTCCGGTATCATCATCGGCAGGGTGACCCTCATGAAAACTGTTCTTTCGTCCGCTCCAAGGTTTCTTGCGGCCTCTTCTACTGAGATGTCTGTATTTCTAACCGCGCTCGATATTATCAGATATGCTATAGTAGTCGAGCCAAGCACCTGAAGAAAAAATACGCCATGCCAGCCAAACGGAGAAACGCTAAGCCCCAGTATGTCATGCGTTATGAGCCCCATCTTCCCGAAAAGCATGATAAAGGATATGCTTCCTACGAATGAAGGATTTACCAGAGGCAGCAGCATAAGTACCCTTATGAATCCTCGCCCTCTGAAATTCATCCGATAAAGTGTTATTGTAGAAACTATCCCAAAGAAGACCGAAGCAAGCGTGACCCCAAGCGCAAGCATGGTGCTGTCTCTCAGAAGACCGAAAAGCCTCAGAATGTCAGATTCAGCTAAAGGCTTTCCCTCACCTGCGACTCCATATATTATTACGTTGATTACAGGCATAAGGCAGAAATATGCAAGCATTATCATTATTATGACTGTAAAAAAATTTCCAAGTCTTGAATTGTTCTTCATACAAAAATCCTTTTCTTTTCATGCTGAAAAGCGGCTGCAAAATTAATCACAGCCGCTCTGTATAATTTATTTAACAGCTTTTGCTGCCCATTGTTCAAGTATTGCGTCCCTGTCTTTTGCATTCGCCTTGAAATCCGTAGGAAAAAGATTTATCTCAGAAAGCGGAAGCAGCCCTTCTACAGTCGGAACATCCTCTCTCACAAGAAGCGCCCTCTGACATTTTCCGATTTCCTCGAGTCCTCTGTCTGAAAGTGCCCAGTCAACAAATACCTTTGCTTCATCCGGATGTGCGGATCCTTCAAGAATGGCAAGCGGCTGAGGCCACCATCCGGTTCCATCTGCAGGGTATACTATCTTTATATTTTCAGGAGCGTCCTCCATTTCAGCAAATCCGGTTCCTGCTGCGATTCCTACTGCGGCTTCACCACTTATTGTCATATCAACTGGATCGCTTCCCCTTGGAGTAAAGAACGGTACCTGCTCTATAAGCTTTTCAAGATATGCCCAGCCATCTTCTTCGCCTCTTGTCTGAAGTATAGCAGAAATAGTATTGTAGGCTGTACCCGAAGATGCAGGATCAGGCATAGAAACCATTCCCTTTAGCTCCGGCTGAAGCAGATCTTCCCACGTCTCAGGAACCTTTGCTCCAAGCTCTTCTATTGCTTCTATGTTGACTATCCAGTTTACTACTGTAAGTGAAGTTCCTGTCCAGTTTCCGTCTTCATCCTTCATGTCAGCACCAAGTCCTTCCACCATTGGAGACTTGTATGGCATAGTAAGCCCGCTCTCCGCACCTTTTATATACGCATCCGCTCCTCCTGTAAACCACAGATCCGCAAGAACAGTGCCTGAATCCTTTTCATTTGTTATCCTCTGAAGCATCTCCCCATTTTTCATTGTGAGGCTTTCAACTTTAATCCCAGTATCTTCATAGAATGCATCGAGCGCAGGAATTATTGAATCCGTAACCGCATACATATTCAGCGTAGTGCCTTTCATCTTTTCCGCATCATAATGCTCCGAATACCATCCTTTTTCTTCTGCTGCAGCCTGTTCAGCTGATTCCTGATCAGAGCCTGACTGACACCCTGCAAAAGAAAAAATCATCATCGTTGCCATAAAAGTCGCCAAAAATTTCTTCATCTTCTTTTTCTCCCTTTTAACATAATTTAAATCCGCTTTATTGTAGCCAACTTAAAGACTATCACTTGCTATTCCTCAAGTCCAATCGAAATATATTATTGGGGCTATATCAAAAATTTATACCTGCTGTCTGTATGATATTTTTGCAAAGTAAAAGGTAATGCAGCTAAACGCATTACCTTTTACTTTAATTATTTTTCTCCAAAAAGACATTCTGTTATCTTATAGAAATCCTCATCGCGCTTCCTTATAACTTCCTTGTCTCTTCCATCTGAGTAGTCATAGAAGCCTTTCCCGCTCTTTACGCCATAGTTTCCAGCCTTTACAAGATCTGCAAGTATCGAAGATACCTCCTTAGCGTCGCTCAGGTCCTCAAACAGATATGATGATATGTTATAGAAGGTATCAAGGCCTCCAAGGTCTGCTATTTCAAGCGGCCCAAGACATGCATATCTTATTCCGAGCGCATATTTGAATACATTGTCGATATCCTCCTTGCTCGCGATTCCCTCTTCAATTATATGCATTGCTTCACGCAGCACCGCGAACTGGAACCTGTTGAGCACGAATCCCGGAGCATCCTTGTTTATCATGATAGGCTGCTTTCCTATAAGCTTTGAGATGTCGTAGACAAGCTGAGAGGTCTCCTTCGCAGTCCTGTCCCCATTTATTACCTCAATGAGTGGGATTATGTGCGGTGGATTTATCCAGTGCATTCCGCAGAAGCGCTCAGGATTTTTTACAGACTCCGCTATCTTTGTTATCGAAAGCCCTGAAGTGTTTGTAGTAAGTACAGCACTCTGCGGCGCCATATCTGAAACCTCTGACCAGAAGCTGTGCTTTACATCCATGTTCTCTACGATTGCCTCAACCACGAAATCCGCTTCCCTGAAACAATCTTTTCCACATGTGAAGCTTATGTTTCCCATTATTCTTTCAGAATCTTCCTTTGTGAATACCCCTTTATCCACAGATGC
>SAAM01000556.1 GCA_009929415.1 Clostridia bacterium
CCCTGCTCCAGTATGAGATATTCGATATATGATGCCCACATTTCATAATCCACATTTACCATAAGC
Source organism: Clostridia bacterium (assembly GCA_009929415.1). GTDB lineage: Bacteria > Bacillota > Clostridia > Peptostreptococcales > Filifactoraceae > Proteocatella. Next base: position 67 of record SAAM01000556.1, read on the forward strand.
TGGTCGTATATCTGTGAAAGTACGCTGTATTGCATTGGTTTCCTCTTTTCATGTTTCTTTATTTCGGATTTTGTATTATAATCTAATTTGCGAAGGTCTGCAATTAAAATCTTATAAAAGTAAATCACATTATATTATACACTAAAAGGGAGTAAAAATGAACAACAGATTAGGTGAAGAAAGTATAAATAAGCTGCTCTGGGAGCTGAGCATCCCCGCCATTCTTGGAATGCTGAGCGGGGCTATCTTTAATATCGTGGACAGGATTTATGTGGGAAGGATAAGCTCACTTGCGCTCACAGGGGTAGGCATCACTATGCCTGTGCAGATACTGCATATGTCGCTTGTGCTGCTTGTGGGAGTCGGAACGTCGACGCTTATCTCCATACGGCTTGGAGAGGGCAAAAAGGATGAGGCTGAGGAGATTCTTTTTCTGGCGCTGAAATACATCGTCATTGCGATGATCGCGTTCGCCGGCTTCTTTCTCATTTTTGAGGATGCCATACTTAGCCTCCTGTCTATTTCTGAGGCTACCATGCCCTATGCGAAGATATACATCGAGATAATTATAATCGGGGCGATAATAGGAATACCTGGATACTGTCTTAACAATTCGCTGAGGGCGATTGGCAAGGCCGCGATTTCCATGAAGATCATACTGTTTACGTCTGTCCTCAACATAATACTCGACCCTATATTCATATTCGCGCTTGATATGGGGATCGCGGGTGCTGCGATTGCAACTGTCATCTCACAGGCAGTCCTGACTGCATATGTGATATATGTGTTTGCTACCGGAAAGGACTTTGCGATAAACCTAAGGTTCAGGAAGGTCCACGGCGAGGCAAGGCTATTTTCACAGATCATGAAGAACGGATCTCCATCTTTCCTTGTGCAGGTGCTCGCGAGCTTTGTGAGCATATTCATAAACTGGAGCTTTCTTGAATATGGCACGGATCTCGACATTGCATCGGTAACCATAATGTCCACGATATTCAGCTTCTATCACATGATAGTGTTTGGAATAGTTCAGGGAAATCAGCCTATATGCGGATTCAACTGGGGCGCCAGAAAATATGACAGGGTGGCGCATTCACTCAGGCTGTCCCTTATGTACTCCTTCGTGCTCTCGACTATCCTTTTTGCCATGATTCAGTTCTTCCCGTTCATAATGGTGAGGATGTTTACGGCTGACCCTGAGCTGATAGAGATAACCTCCGGAGCTATAAGGGTTTATCTGAGCATGCTTCCTCTCGTGGGGCTGCAGACGATAAGCGCTCAGTACTTCCAGGCTGTCGGCAAGCCAAAGCTCTCGAGCGTGCTTTCATTCCTGAGATACGGCGTAATAGTGGTTCCGTCAATACTGATAATGGCCCCTGCATTTGGGGTAAACGGAATATATATGAGCAATGCCG
>SAAM01000004.1 GCA_009929415.1 Clostridia bacterium
TAACTTTTTTGTCAACACTTTTTTCATCTTCAAGCTTCGAACTGCCTCATTCGACGATGGGTCTTTTTTCATTAAGCTGTCATTTACTTCTTCGTGTTTTCGTCAGTCCGTTTTTGAGGACGTATATTAATATACCATCTCATGCTTAATCCGTCAATATTTTTTTGGTTTTCATTTGAATTTTCCTGGTTTTTCAGTTAAAAAATGTGCATCAGAGCTTGATTACTCGTGATGCACGTCTTTGATTTTCAAGAATTGCGTCTATGTTAGACAGATTTATACTCGTCTATATTCTTTACTATTATGTTTATGGTTCCGTCACTGTTGGCTGTGATCTCGACTTTATCGGTATCCTGATAGTAGTCTACGGGTATGGATATCTCTATTCCATTTCCTGTGATTATTTTCTGCCTGTCGAATTTCCTTGCCATTACCTCTCCGACTTTTATTTCAGCTTTATCCAGGTTGGCTTTTTTCAGGGCCTCTCTGTATATGCCTTTTACTTCCTGACCATCTTCAAATGCTCTGTCAAGAACCTTTTCAACCTCAATGATTCCTTCTTCTACTATGGTGTCTGATATGGCTTTTTTTATCTGAGCTTTCTGCTGAAGGTCTTCTCCTATGAATTTTTCTTGTACTCTCTTGTTTACCTGATTGAATGCCTTGAGTTTTTCTTTTTCAGACATGCCGCTGCTGAGACCAAGTACGAGATCTCCAAAAAAGTTCTGCTTTTCTCCCTTTACCGTGTAGCTTTTGTCCAGGAGCGCAATATCCATGAACTTGAGATGCACTATGAATCCTTCTTCAGTTTTGGATTTTGGCGTGAGATAAAGATCGTTGCTCTTTGCTATCATGGCAATGGCTCCGTCCCTTGTCTCTTCAAGCCTTCTTACGAGCAGGTCCTTGTGATTGAATTTTATGCATCCGAAATACATTACCTCATCCATCTCAAAAAGTATGAAGGCTATATCACACGATGGAAGGGCTTCGCTGTTTTCATAAATGTTCTTGTGTATCATGTAGCTCAGGTCTTTCGTTACTTCCATAAACAGGTTGAGGTCTGCATCCAGATTCTCCATCATCTTCTCTACAACCGAAGCCTCTCCAAAGGATGCCCATTTCATTTCTGATGACCCGTGTATCTTCTCCAGATTTTTTCTTATAATTTCGAACGTAAGCTCTTCCTCGTGGTCTATTTCATATGTGGAGTATACAGGATATTCTCGCTCTCTGTTAAATGTGTGTATGACTGCCTTGTATATCAGTATCTTGCCTAAATCAAACATTTTGCTCCTCTTCTATCTGACTCATATAAATTTTAATCCCCCGCCGGTTTGTCAGCGGGGGTATTTGTCATCTCATATATTGAAAATTTACAGATTTTTTCTTGCTTCTTCTATTCTGATGAGTAATTTATCTTTTCCCAGAAGAGTAAGCAGCTTGTTTATGTCCGGGCCGTGCATCTGACCTGTAAGGAGTACTCTAGTTCCCATGAACAGATTTTTGCCTTTTATTCCGAATTCCTTCTGTATTTCCTTGAACATGGCTCCCACGAATTCTTCAGTCACTTCATCTGCTGATGATATCTTTGCTTCGACTGCATCCGCAAGCTGGGCCATATGCTCAAGCTTCATGAATTCCATGGCATCCGGCTCTATGCTGCCAATATGTTCTTCGAGGAGAAGCTTTATCTTTTCAGGGAACATCAGAAGATAATCCATAGACTCTCTTACAGTTTCAACAGCCAGTCTCAGCCAAGCTCTTCTTGCTTCTGCTTCTTGCTGAGTCATGAGCCCTGCCTCAACCACAAAAGGTATGCACAGCTCAGTAAGCTCATCCAGATCATGTGCCTTTATATACTGATTATTCATCCAGTTAAGCTTTGCAACATCGAACACGCCGCCGCTTTTTGAAACCTTTTCAAGGTTGAATGCGTGCTCAAGCTCCTCCATCGTGAATATCTCCTGATTGTCATCCGGCGACCACCCAAGCAGAGCCACGTAGTTCACAAGCGCTTCCTTCAGGTATCCTTTTCTTCTGAAATCTTCAACCGCTACGTCTCCCTGACGCTTTGAGAGCTTCTTTCTGTCCTGGTTCAGTATATTCGGAAGATGAACAAAAGTTGGCGCTTCCCATCCAAATGCTTCATAAAGGTATACGTGCTTTGGAGTTGAAGGTAGCCATTCCTCACCTCTTATTACATGTGTCACTCCCATAAGATGATCATCTACTATTACTGCCATATGATAGGTCGGGAACCCGTCTGTCTTCATGAGCACCTGGTCATCTATGTCATTCGTGTTTACCGTAACCTGGCCTCTTACTATATCGTTGAAGGTTATGTCATAATTTTCAGGCAGCTTGAGTCTTACTACATGCGGCACGTTGTTTCTGAGATTTTCCTCTATCTGCTCTTTTGTAAGCGATTTGCAATGACCGTCATATTTTGCGGTGTTGCCTTCAGCCTTCTGTGCTTCTCTGAGCTCATCAAGCCTCTCCCTGCTGCAGAAGCAGTAATATGCATGTCCAGAGTCAAGCAGCTGCTGTATATAGGTTCTGTATATGTCAAGCCTCTGAGACTGGATGTATGGTCCGTTCTCACCCTTCTGAAATACCTGATGATTTTCATCCATCATCACGCCTTCTGTATGATTTATACCTGCCCATGACATTGCGCTGAGCATCCCTTCAAGGGCTCCTTCAACAAGCCTCGTCTGATCTGTGTCTTCAACTCTCAGAAGGTATTTCCCTTCTGTTTTCTTTGCAAAAAGATAGTTGTACAGAGCAGTCCTTAGACTTCCTATGTGTACAAACCCTGTCGGTGATGGTGCAAAACGTACTACATTCATTATTTATTCCTCTTCTTTCTGTGTTATTATTGATAAAACATATAGAAGTATTATACACTATCATATGAATTTTTTGTATACGTATTCTGAATTAAATACGCTGAGAAGAGAGCTGTAGTTCATTTCAAAGCTCACCACATCTCCTATCTCATACTCGCGGCTGCAATTTGTAACGTTTAGTATCATATGGTCGCTGCTTCCTCCCATAATCTCTATATCTCTGTCTTCAGGAGTGAGGCCTCCCAGCAGAACGTCCTGTCTTCCAATTCCAAGGATAAGCCTTTTGAGATTTCCACGCTCTTCAAATACAGGAACGTTTCCAAATGCGTCGATTCCTATCTGCCCCTTTGGAACTGACGGCTTTGTCTTTTTCTCAATAACCTGAGCATGGAGCTTGTATATATCACCATAGAGCCCCTCTATTACTTCACCGTACTTGTCTTCAACTCCAAGGTTTATCGACTGCCCTATTCTCAGATGCGTTATCCCCTCCGGAAGAATATCCTCCCATATCATATGTAGATGAAGCGAGCTTCCACCAGTTATATGAGTGAACTTGAGACCGAGTTTTTCTTCAAGTGACCTTGCATGATTCATAAATGCCGTCATAGATTCTCTGTCAGGTATAACTCCTCCAAAGCAGCCGAAGTTCACGCCAAGTCCTACGAGCTCTACTCCCCTGCACTTCACTATTTCCTGAGCAGTTGCGAGCACATCTTCTTCATTTACTCCCTCTCTCCTGTCTCCCATATCTACCATTAGCACTACTTTATGCTTTCTGTCATGCTCAAGGCAGTAATCCGAAATCGCTCTTATCGTCTCCAGCTCTGAGTTAAGGCTTATGTCGGCATATTCAACCAGAAGATCTATCTCATTGAGCATAGGAAGCCTTATGAGTGCCTTTTCCACCTTTATATCCTTAAGCCTTATGAGATTCTGTATCCTTGCATCTCCAATGCATTCAACTCCTGCGTCCACCATCATCTGGGCGATCTTAGGATTTCCCTGAAACAGTTTTGTCACTGCCATTACCTTTATGTTCTTCTTCCCACACAGCTCTATTACCGCCTTAGTGTTATGTATAAGCTTCTGTGTGTCAATCGTCAAGCATGGATATCTGTCCATCATTTTCCTCCGTCTTTGATTTCATTTTATTTTTAATCTTCGGCAAATTCTGACCTTCTATTATTTTACAACAAATGTATCCGAATCAACAAGGCCATTGTGCAATATTGTATTGTATTTTTTGCCTTTCCGCGTTAAAATTTAAGTATGCAGGTATATTCTCAAACTTTATAAGGGAAACGGAGCAAATATGAAAAAATATGATTACAGCATCGAAATGTCAAGAGACATAATCAGCATCGATACGGCGACCTTCCGTTCGATAGGGCTTTCATCAGATGAGCTTTCAAAAAGAATGTCAGAGAATCTATCATATGAAATCTTCATAAAATACATAAACGATATACCCGCCGGCTTCATCGGGATAATGAAAGTCAGCACACCTCACTACTTAGCCCACTGGATAGACCTCATTGCAGTAAGCCCTGACTATCAGGGAAACGGAGTGGCCAGGGATATGGCGCGATATGTTAAGAATTATGTAAGAGAAAATTATCCGGCATCCGAGTTCATGAGCGCGCTCGTAAGATCATCCAATACCGCTTCACTGAGATCACTCGAAAGCGAAGGATTCAAGCCTGATGGAAAAGGCAGCTTTGAGCTTCTTTTTTCCGAATAGACCCGGTTACGATGTCACAATAAACACAAAAAAGCCCCGCAGAGGATTTCAGATTGTTTCTGAGTTCACTTCGGGGCTTTGATTTTATATTTATTCAGTTATATCTGTATTATTCAACCGTTACCGATTTTGCAAGGTTTCTAGGCTTGTCTACATCTATGCCTTTTGCAAGCGACGTGTAGTATGCTATAAGCTGAGTAGGGATTACTGAAAGCACAGGCTTTAGCAGATCCAGAGTCTCAGGCACATATATGACCTCATCCGCGACTTTCTTTATCTCAGTCTCACCTTCAGTCGTGATGGCATAGACATATGCTCCTCTTGCCTTTACTTCTTTTATGTTTGAAATCATTTTTTCAACAAGATCCTTCTGAGTCGCTATTGCAACTACAGGAGTTCCTTCTTCTATAAGCGCTATTGTACCGTGCTTGAGCTCTCCTGCCGCAAATGCTTCAGTGAATATATATGATATCTCCTTAAGCTTAAGCGAGCCTTCAAGCGCAGTCTGATAATCTGCTCCTCTTCCAAGATAGAACAGAGAGCTTTTTTCTTTTATTCTCTGAGCTATAGACTTTTCAGCCTCTATGTCCTCGAGAAGTGATTCCACCTTTCCAGAAAGAGTCTTGAGTTCATCCAGAACCTCGAAGTATTTTTCTTTGGTTATAGTTCCTTTTTTGATTGCCATGTTCAGAGCTACCATGTAGAACGCAATAAGCTGGGTTGTATATGCTTTTGTGCTCGCTACCGCTACCTCAGGACCAGCCCATGTGTAGAACACGTCATCAGATTCTCTTGCGATGGATGATCCGACAACATTCGTTATGGAAAGAATCCTTGCTCCCTTTCTCTTTGCCTCTCTAAGCGCCGCAAGTGTATCTGCAGTCTCGCCTGACTGGCTTACGAGTATGAGCAGAGTCCTGTCGTCAACAAAAGGATCCGAGTATCTGAACTCTGATGCTATGTCTGTCTCAACCGGTATCTTCGCAAGCTTTTCAATGGCAAGCTTGCCTATCTTTCCTGCGTGATATGCAGTTCCGCAGGCCACTATATATATCTTGTTTATGTTATTCAAGTCTTCAGCTGACAGCTTTATGTCATCCAGCTTTATATATCCGTCTTCATCAATCCTTCTTGTAAGTGTCTCTCTGATAGCCTGTGGCTGCTCATATACCTCTTTGAGCATGAAATGATCGTAGCCGCCTTTTGTGGCAGCATCGACTGACCACTCTACCGTATGTACCTCTTTGTCTACAGGGTTGCTGTCAAAATCAAACACCTCCACTCCTGATGGAGTCAGGCGCACTACCTCTCCGTTATCGAGGAAGTATACATCTCTCGTATAATTCAGTATCGCAGGCACATCTGAGGCTATATAATTTCCGTCTTCAGAAAGCCCTACTATAAGCGGAGATTCCTTTCTTACAGCTATCATCTCTTCAGGACTGTCCTTTGCAATGACTCCAAGCGCATACGCACCCTTGAGCTTCTTTATCGTCTTGAAGACTGCCTCAAGCAGATCTCCTTCATAATAATAATCCACAAGATGAGCTATTACTTCGGTATCTGTCTCCGAAACAAACTGATACCCCTTGCTCTGAAGCTCTTCCTTAAGAGTAAGGTAATTCTCGATTATTCCGTTGTGTACTACGGCTATTGTCTCTTTGTTGTTAAGGTGAGGGTGAGAGTTTATATCAGACGGAGCTCCGTGTGTTGCCCATCGGGTATGTCCTATCCCTACATTTCCTGTAATCGGATTTTCCTTTGTGTAATTGTCAAGAACAGAAAGTCTTCCCTTGAATTTTGCAGTATTGATGCTTCTGTCATGAATTACTGCTATCCCTGAAGAATCATACCCTCTGTACTCGAGTTTTTCAAGCCCCTCGATTATAACGTTCTGAGCCTGTCTGCTACCTACATATCCTACTATTCCGCACATTTTTTGTGCCTCCTTAAATTGTATTCCCTGACAGTAGACGCAGCTATAGCATGGCTATATCACATGAAACATTTTTGTCCTCCCGATTGCTCGAAAGTTTTGTGTGTTTCTTGGACCGTGAAGCCCTAAGAGCATCCGCCGAATTTTCGATAACTCTTATCCTCGTCAGCCTTTTAAAAGGCTCTGGCGCTGTATTTTGCTGTGCATATCATGGGTAATACACATTATAGCACAAATTGATGCATTAGTACATGGATTTTATGTTTTTGTAAAATGCGAAATAGTCTGAATTGAGCTTCCTGATTTGACAAAGAAATAATGTGCTGATATTATTTAATCATACTTATAATCATTCGTTCAATTATTACAGGAGGTTTTAATGGAAAAGCTTATAAATTTCTTATCTTCGTCTTTAAACCGTTTTATTTATGGTATATATGATTTTTTTGTAATGTATCTTTCCTCAGTCATCGTGCTTGCAGTGTCGTTTGTTGCAGCTCAAATATTCAAGGGATATTTTTCCGGCATCATTATAAATGCATTCCACAGAGTCCTTAGCAGGACCAGGCTCCGTGTAGAGAAAGACTCTATGGAGTTTCTCAAAAAGCCACTGAAGCTGATATTCATTTCAACCGTGATGTTCTTTGCATTCATAACTCAAAAAAATCTGATGGCTGAATATCCATTGCTGCTTTCCCTTGTAATCAGGATATACAGGCTGGCCATGATCTTATGCATAATATACTTCATCTATGCAGCAGTCCCTGTGATCATGAGCGCATTCAACAGACTAAAGCACCCGGATTCAATCCTGCTTGACGATACGCTTCTGATATTCTTTGCAAAGATAATAAAGGCAGTCATTGTAATAATAGCCGTTCTTATAGTTCTTGGAGAATTTGGAGTGAATATAAACGGGCTGATAACCGGAGTAGGACTTGGCGGTCTTACGTTTGCCCTCGCAGCTCAGGACACTGCATCCAACATATTTGGCGGGCTTGTAATTATTTCCGATAAGCCATTTGCTGTAGGGGACTGGATACAGACAGCTTCAATAGAAGGTACTGTTGAAGATATTTCATTCAGGAGCACAAGGATCAGAACCTTTGACGATGCTCTGCTCGTGGTTCCAAATTCGACGCTCTCGAGCGCTTCGATAACCAACTGGTCCAAGATGAACAAGCGTAAGGTTAAATTTAATGTAGGCCTTACTTACAACACAGCTCCTTCTCAGGTAAAAAACATAATCACTGACATAGAAACCTTCCTTAACTCACATAAAGATATCGTTTCCGATACACCTCTTGTAAAACTAGATGAATTTGGTTCAAGCTCTCTAAATATAATGGTCATGTTCTTTACCAGTCAGACATCTCTTACCGAGCTGAAGCGGGTACGTGAGGAAATAAACTATGAAATACTTGATGTAGTACACAGACACGAGTCCAGCTTTGCATTTCCATCGACAAGTGTTTATATGGAAAAAAATCTCAATAATACTTAATAAAAAAGAGACCTGCGGCCTTAAACCCTGGTCTCTAATAATATCCAGACATAATAATTCACGCTTAAAAAGCTTTAGAATCCAAAATCGCCGTCAACGATTATGACTTTAATCCTGTTCTTTATCCTCTGATAACCAGTAAGTACTTCAGTGCAGCATATTCTCTTCTCTGATGCACAGTTTCTGCAGATTCCATCTATAGTGCAAGGCGTATTGCAGTCGAGCCTCATTGCATTTGCAGGTGCCGATATTTCCTTTACTCGTTTTCTGGCTTCTTCAGCATCTCTTACTATTTTGTTTGATCCTGCGATTACTATTACTTCTTTCGGTCCAAAAGAAATTGCAGCTACCCTGTTTCCATTACCATCGATATTGAACAGCTCGCCTTTTTCAGTTATTGCATTTGTACCTGTTATGAAATAATCTGCAGTGAAGGCCTGTCTCTGTACTACCTGAACCTCTTCCGGAGTTATTCCCGGTCTTTCTCTGTCAATGTAATTATATACACCGCTTCTCAGGATTTCTACTATTCCAAGCTCTATTGATGTCATGCATCCGCCGGCAGTAACCACTGAGTTCTCCCTGACAAGATCCTTGAATATTATCACAGCCTCTTCTGGAGTTTTTGCATAAAATGCTTCGATGTGATTTTTTTTCAATGCCTCTACGGTCCTTCTGATTTTAAGGTCCTCACATTTTTTTATTGCATCTTTGAAATACATTGCTCTATTCCTCCTTAATCAAAATCAACGACAAGTCCAACTCCAAGTTCTACAGCCTTTTTGTATATGCTCTCTGCCGCCACAAGATCCTGCGCGGATATCCCTACGCTCTTGAATATCGTAATCTCGTCTTCGGTTTCTCTGCCTGGTACTTTGCCCAGTATCAGATCTCCTATCTCACCCGTGTAAAAATCATCACTGAGTATCCCTGCATCAATAAGCTGGGTAAAGTCTCCTGCCTCTTCGAGCATCGCATCTCTGTCGTCTATATATACCTTATCTGCTGTAAGAACTGTAGTCTTGTCCATCTCACACATCTGCTTCGTATATGAGCCTACACCTGAAATGTGGACACCTGACTTGAGAAGGTTTCCATCAAACAGACCCCTGTCCGATGTTGTAGCAAGTACAATTACGTCTGCTTCCGGTACTGCATCGTTTCCATCCTTGTATGCAGTGATATTAACATTCTTGTTTTCTTCGCTGACTTTCATGTATGGTATGATTTCGCTCATTTTCTCACAGAAATTTATCGTCTTCTCGAAATTTCTTCCTACCACTCTTATCTCATCGAATTTTCTAGTAGCTATCATAGCCTCAAGCTGTTTTTCAGCCTGTCCGCCAGTTCCAAAAAGTACTCCCGTCTTTACATTTTCTCTTGCCAGAAGCTTTATTGAAGCTCCTGTAGCTGCTCCGGTTCTCATTTTTGTGACGTAGGTTCCATCGATAAGCGCCTTCACTTCTCCGGTTTCTACCTCTAGCATCACTATCGTTGCATTAACAACCGCTTTTCCTTTTGCTGAATTCTGAGGAAAAACGGACACTATCTTTGCTCCAAGATATCCCTTTTCTTCTACAAGACCAGGCATGAAGAGTGCATTTCCCTGAACGTGTTCAACCGTGAGCTTGCTTCTTACAGGCGACTTGACCTGCTTTGATGAGCTCAGCGCAAAAGCCTCCGTAACTGAGTCGATACAATCCTGCATGGTGTAGATTTTGTCTATGTCTTTTCTTGTCAATATAAGCATTTTATACCTCCCTGACTATCCTGAAATAAGTATATATTAATTCGTATAAAAAAAGTTGCTGATTTAATCAACAACTTTTTTATATCATAGCATTTTTCAGCTAATGTTTCAACATAAAATATTATGCAGTTTTTGATGCCTTGAACATTGAGATTGAAGTGTAAGCGATAACACACACTACAAGCCACTTAAGAACTGTAAGCGGAAGAGATGTTACAAGGAATACTGCGATAAGAACTCCAACTACTCCGAATATAGTTATAGCCATAGAAGCTTTTCTGTTGTATGCTCCTTCTTTGATGAATTTAACTGAGCATATTGGCATAAGGTATGCACAAGATCCCATCATTATCGGGAATGCAACTGCAGGGCTCATTCCAAGAAGATATACAAGAGCCATACATGGAGCGTATAGTCCAACTCCAGCTGTCATAAGAGCTCCAAGGATAAGGTTTCCAACTACTCCTATTACTAGAGCCACGCCTGTAAGACCTATCGCTTCTCCACCACCTGGGAATATACCAAGCATCTGGAACAGCATTACAAGACCAGCAAGTCCAAGCGCTATTGCCATTACCTTCTGAACTGTCTGTTTTGGAAGCTTTGACATGAATCCGGCTCCGAAATATGAACCTACAGATGCAGCAACAAGCATAGATGTAAGAGTTATCGGCTCAACCTCTACGGCTCTGATGAAAGCGAATGCCTCAACTATAACCGGGATTGTACAAGCTACGTTAAGTGTTCCTGGTAGAACTCTGTCGTCAATCTGCTTGAATGTTCTAAGAAGTGCTGTAGTAGGAGCAAATGATCCTATTCCAAGCGTATCAAAGAAGTTTACAACCATACCTATAATTCCTGATGTTACAAAGTTTGTTTCAGGCTCAAGCTGCTCTTTGTGTGCAACATAATCTTTAACGAAGACAAAAGAGAATCCTGCAAGAAGTAGCGCGAGTACGCCAAGTAGTACTAATGATGCGTTCATAAATAATTCCTCCTAAGTATTTTTTTATATTAAAATTTTAACATTTAATATGTGTTAATTATAACATATCTGCCGGAAAAAATAAACAGATATCGTCAGTTTTTTCATAATTTTTTCAGTAAAGTCAATGATTTCATTATGTTGTTCACATCTGTTGATGCAGGATTAAATTAATTAAGTTTTTGTTAATTTTTAGTTAATCTCGAGTGCATTTTTTCTTATTATTGCACTCGAGATTAAAATAAAATGTCAGCTGTAGATTATTCTTATTTAAGGATAAATCCGTGCTTAAGTGGATCTGTCTCATCTATTACAAAGTGGTTGAATCCTGTGATATATGCTGAACCTGCGATTTTTGGTATTACCGCATCATAGTCAGCAACTTTTGTAGTGCCTACTATTTCTCCATAGAAAAGAGTTCCAAGTATGCTCTCATATACGAATTTCTCACCAACAGCTATTTCACCTTTTGAGTGAAGAGTTGCCAGTTTTGCAGAAGTTCCAGTACCGCACGGCGATCTGTCAACCTGTCCCTGTCCGAATATAACAACGTTCTTGTATGTTGCTTCCGGATGTGTTGGCTCATCATAGATTTCAACAAGGTCTACTGTCTTGATATGAGCAAGAGTAGGATGCTGGATCTCGATCTCAGCGTTTATTATATCTCTGAGTCTTAGGGCAACTTCTGTAAGTCTTCCAGTATTCTCAGGCTTGATTTCAATTCCAAGCTGCTTAGCGTGAACTATAGCAAAGAAGCTTCCGCCAAATGATATATCAAAAGTTACTTCTTTTCCATCAAGCATAACCTTCTGCTCTTTTTTGTAGTGGAATGCTGGAACGTTAACGAATGAAACGCTCTGAACTTTTCCGTTTGCAACCTGAGCTTCTGCTTTTACGATTCCAGCTGGAGCCTCAAGCACTACGTGAGTAACAGGCTCAACCATTGGAACCATTCCAGTTTCTATGGCAGCAGTAACTGCACCTATAGTACCGTGTCCACACATGTTAAGGTATCCGCCGCCGTCCATGAATATTATACCAAGATCAGCTTCATCAGTAGTTGGAGCTGTTATTATAGAACCAAACATATCGTTGTGTCCTCTTGGCTCAAGCATTATAGCCGTTCTCAGATAGTCAAGTTCCTTCTCAAGATACTCTTTCTTCTCTGGCATTGTCTTTCCTTTTATGTTAGGAATTCCTCCAGTAACTATTCTTGTAGGTTCTCCTGCTGTATGAGAATCAATTGCCTGTATTCCTCTTGAAAAAATCATAGCTTATCCTCGCTTTCTCATTTTAAGTTTCAAAAATGCTGCTGCTTTTTTTGCATCCAGCGTATCAGTTGTATTTTCACCGACTACTTCGGTTTCGATACCCTCTTTTGACTTGTTGATGTCTACAATCGTATCCATGTATTTGTTTGTCACGACAAACTTTGCCTGGACTCCGTTGAACGTAACCCCGACAAGCGGAATGTTTCGCTTTCCTATTTCTTCAAGGGTATTTGCATAATCAACATGCGAATTTCCCCATCCGTCACAGGAAACGATGCATCCATCGACTCTCATGGACTCAAGCCACTGAGCTGTCCTTTGTCCTACTCTCTCTTTTTCTTTATTGTCCTGAGGAGTTCCCACAAGGATTACTCCCACAAGATCAATGTCTGTATCATTTGATAATACATCCACTAATGGATCCCTAAAATGATGCAGGCTTGTCTCTTTTGTAGATGGTCCTATACCCATTTTATACCTCCATTATGTCATCGACCTGAGTGCACCATCTCTGTACTCGTTAGGAGACAGTACTACCGGCATATTTGCCATATCTATTATTGAAAGGCCTCCCGTATATCCGGAGGGTTGATCAGGGAACAGCTGATTATCGTACATGGCTCCCTGTCCTGCAATCTGCTTAACCAGTGCGACCTTTTTTGCGCCTTTTCTGATGCGGTCATAGAATTCATGAACCTCAGTTGCTGATCTTGGCTCAAGCTTCTTCAGCTCAGCTCTTATTGCATCTATCATCTCATCGCAGGCTTTGAATGCCGATATAGGAAGCTTTCTTTCATAAGGAAGCCCACCTTCAACAAGCACGTCCATATGGATTATATAGTCTGATTTTTCTGGTGTTCCAGCTCGTCCAAAAACCATCTGGTCCTTCAGATTGCCTTCTGATGATCCAAATTCATGCATCTGTCTACCGTCGGCATCACAACCTGTCAGCATAACGTATGCACCAGTCATTGTATATGTAATGCCTTCTCCAAGCTTTCCAAGTACTTTAACCGACATTGGCACTATGTCCATGATAGTGTTGATCTGTCTGTCGTGGTCATAAGGATTTATTATGTCTATCTTTATGTCCTTGATCGTAGGATCCTGAGCTATCAGTTTGTTTGTTATTTTTTTATCAATTTTGAGTATGCCATTTGAAAACTCAAATTTATCTGCAAACTCAACTCCTTTTACGTGAAAAGATCTGATTACTAATCTGCGTAAATCTATAGTTTCCATATTATACACCTGCTTATTTTTTTATGCAGGAGAGGGAAATCCCGTCTCCTGCATAATATTTGTATTTAATTCTTAATCTTATACGTGTGCGTGGTACTCGAATGGTAGTGGTACTATCTTTCCTGCGCTTGGTATTTTTATAAGCTCTTCAAGTGTTGCTTTTACTATTGCTGTCTGCATTTCTGGATTGTTTGGCTCTCCTGCATTTGCTCCCATTGGTACTAGTGGTGCAACTGCTCTTGGAGTTCCGTTTTGTCTAACTACTGGAGGTAGAGCTGCTATTATTATTGTTGGTATTCCCGCAGCTTCGATTGCTCTCTGCACGATCACGGCAGAGCGGTGGCATGTACCTCAGCCAGCTGTAAGAAGAACTGCATCTACATTTTCATCTTTAAGTTGCTTAGCGATCTCAGGACCAGTTTCTTCAGTGAATTTAGCCTGGTCTCCTCCACCACCCATGAATCCAAAGTGTATTGGAGCTACTGCCTTGATGAATCCCTCTGCAGCAAGTTCCTGTAATCTTTCGATAGGGAACATACAGTTGACGTCTTTGTTAACGTCTCCGTTATCGTATCCACCGTGTGATACCATAAGCGCTTCGCCTTTTGTATCTCCAGGGATTGCTCTGAAAGAGAAATCTCCTGCAAGGTTAAATCTTTTATCTGTTTTTAGATGCACACCTGCTGCTGTCGCAAGGGCAACTACTGAATCTTTAAGTTCTTTTGTAACTGGTGTCCACACTGGTGGAGGGGTTACAGGAACAAATATTTCTGACTGAAGTCCTTTAACTACTGTAAGACTCATTATTATATTCCTC
Organism: Clostridia bacterium; assembly: GCA_009929415.1. GTDB lineage: Bacteria > Bacillota > Clostridia > Peptostreptococcales > Filifactoraceae > Proteocatella. Next base: position 14,099 of record SAAM01000004.1, read on the forward strand.
CTTTTCCTTACTTTTCTTTATTTTTTTTATATTCCAGATTCTGAGCGTATTTCTCATTTATTTCAGGTCCCAGCACCTCGGGATAACTCATTAAGAATCCTACTTCCAGTCCCAACTGTGGTTCATAATCTGTTATGAGCATCCTTTTTGGTACGCTCAGATGACCAAGTCTGCCCTTAAGGTCTATTCCTACCGAACCGTCTTTAACATCTACTATTACGCCTTCCACATATCGCTCCGTAGAAGTATATCTTAATTTGTCCATCGTATATCTCCTTTATTGCCAGGCTTTTATTATTAAGCCTCTACTTCGTAGATTTCTGCTCTCTTCTTGCTCTTTGGAAGAACTTGCTCATTGTCTTCAAGCTCTATCTTCATTTCGTAAGCTTTTTCAATCATCTCAACGTTGTTAAGCTTAACGTTTGGATTCCATTTTCTTTCAGCTTCTTTAACTTCTTCGCCAGCCATTACAGTCTTAAGCATAGCAACTGCTCTTATTGCGTCTTCTGGTGATAAAGTGTTGTTTGCAAGTATTTCGTTTTCTATACCCTGCTTTGATTTGTTGTTGTCAACCATGTTTTTCATGTATTTGTTACCAACAACTAGAGCTCCCTGAACTGCTGAGTAAGATACTCCTACTACTGCAACTCCTCTTGATCCTATTTGCTCGTGGTGAGAAGCGAAGTCTATGTGGTTGTTTCCGAATCCTTCAGTTGTTATGATAGCTCCGTCTACGTCCATAGCCTCTACCATCATTCCAAGTCTGTTAGATACGTAGAACTTCTCTGAGTTAACCTGTGGTGATCCTACAAATATTACTCCGCAAAGGTCAAGCTCTTCGTCCTGCATAGCCTTAAGAACTAGTGGCTCTCTGAAGTAGTGTCTTGAACACTCTTTAGAAGCTGGTCCTATACAAGTAAGTGCATGGATTCCTCCATCAAGAACCTCAAGTGGTGAAAGAACTACCGGAAGGTTTCCAAGGTCAACGTTTGGCTTAGCTCCAAGTGTTCCAACTGGCTCAACTGGAAGGATAAGGTTGTCGTGCATTGCTCCCTGTCCCATGATTTCTTTTACTACTACTACTTTTTTCTTTCCTGGTCTTCTCTTTTGAACAAAAGTCTCTTCGTTTACACAAAGTGCTTCGTCTGCCGCTTTAAGTGCTTTTCTGATTTCATCAGTTATGAAGTCAGATGCCTTGTGAGCAGCAAGAGGTCCTGGTCTTTCCATGTTAGTGTGTGCTTTGATAACTACTTCTGTCTTTATGAAGATTTCGCCTTTATCTGGTGCTCCTGGTCTTCCCCACATGATATTTCTGTCAAGTGGTCCTTCTGAAGATCCGAATTCTCCGATTTGTACTCCGCCTTCATCAGTTCCAGTTACCATCATGATAACACCGTCAAGCATTCTTGTAACACCTGATCCAAGCTCGCCTTCTTCTTTAGTAGCGATTGGCTGAACGTCCATTATAGTCTCTGAATGAGTGTCATATTTGTCTGGAGTTATTATTTCAACTTTTAGAGAAACTACAAGGTCTTCTGAATCTACTGCTTCTTTTTCGATTCCTTCTCTGATGTATAGTGTTGTTCCTTCGATCTTTGTCTCTGGTCCAAACTCAACCTTCTCTATTTTGAAGTGTTTTCTTGTAAGGCTTCTTAAAACCTTCTCTTCTGCTGCTGCCGCTACTGCTGCAGGAGCTTCAACGATTGCTGCTGCTGGTGCTGCAACTGCTGGTGCTACTCCCATCTGAGCTGCTACGCCAAGAGGTATTTCAAGATCTATGTTCTTTCCTTCACCTATGTGGATTCTTACTGCTCCACCGTTTGATGCTGGCATTACTGGTGCTGCAACTGGTGCTGCAACTGGCGCTGCAACCGGTGCTGCTTCAGCCACCTCTACTTTTTTCTCTTCTGCTGCTGGAGCTGCTATTCCTTCTACCACCTCTGCTGTAAGTGGTGTAAGAGCATCAACTGTCTTAGTTAATTTTGCTCCTAATACTTGCTCGATTGTTAGACAATCATCTGATATATTAAGAAGTCCTGAGTCCTGTAAATCAGCAAATATAGCTGGGTCTTCAAGGTTTGATACTTCAATAACAGTTCCTGCTTCAAATCTACAGCAAGAAACTGCAGGGTCTTTAGCATGAGCCTTAGCTGTTTCTAAAGTTATTGACATTACACGTTCCTCCTTTTTGGATTGAAAATTTTTTGTTAATTTATATAAAAAAGAAATTCAGCGTTAGCTTTTCTTTTTTCTATACAATCTGTGTCCACCTGCTCTTAATGTGTGGTCTGTACTGTGATATACGGCAATTCCTAACCTAGGCGCCACTTGCATAACTGTGTTAGTTCAGTCCTCACAGGTGCCGACGATTATAGCCTCTGCACCTTGTTTCTTAAGCTCAAGCACCTTTTCTGCCTGTCCCGGACAAATTCCAGGAAGCGTGCAGCGGAATCTTCCATTGATTTCTTCCATTCTCTTGCACTTTACTGAAGCAACTACGGTTCCTCCCATAGCTTCTGCAAGCTCTGTAAGTCTTTCCTTCTGAGCTCCGCATTCACATTCGATCATTCCGAATTTTCTGTGGTCTTCAGGGAATGGCACTGCAACAAGTATTCCACCAAGTGTCTTAACTATTCTTGCAGACTCTTCTCCATGCTTTCCTGTGAAAGGTCCTCCAAGAACTATTTCGCCATGAGGCTCAACATATCCGCCTGACTGGTCGATGTAGTGCTTGATTTCCATGCCCAGTGGAACTTCTCTGTAAACGGAAGGTTTAGCAACTCTGCCGCCTACTGTGATGTCCTTAGTTATAACTGGCATCTTCTTCTCTATTGCATAAGTAACGTTCTTAAGTGTCTCAACGTTGCTTATTATAGCATTTGCCTCGCTTGGAAGTGCTCCAAGCGGAAGCTCAACTCCAAGAAGCTCTCTAACGATTACTCTCTCATCTCCTGCAGGATACATGTCAGAAAGGAATTTAACCTCTACTCCTTCTACGTTCTTGCATGCCTTTGCAACAGATATCATAGCTTTCTGATGCTTTGGTTTTATTGCGATGTAACCATGAGTTGCTCCTGTGATTTCCATCACATATTTGATACCTCTTACTACAAGCTCTGGCTCGTTTTCAAGCAGATGCATGTTGTGCGCAAGCAGTGGCTCGCATTCAGCAGCATTCGCAAGGATATATCCGCCTTCAAGCTTTGCCTTGAATTTTACATGTGCAGGGAAACCTGCTCCACCGGCACCTACGATTCCGGCTTCCTCTATAAGTGACAAGTGATCTTCTGATGTAAGTCTCACGTAATCATCCATGTTGATCTCGCCGACAGCTTCAATAGCTATTTCGTTTTCGTTAATTTCAACTATCTTTCCATTAGCGCTGGCATGAATATTTGCTCCGAGTCCAGCCGGCTTTGCGATAAGCTGTCCACGTTTTACTTCATCGCCAACCTGAACAACAGGCGTGCACGGTGCCCCGACATGTTGTCTTAACGGTAAAACTAACTTCATAGCTCCCACCTCCTATTATTATTTTTTCATATAGAATTTCATATATCGTCTGTATTGATATTGATTTTATTGATGATTCTATTTGATTTCTTTATAACAATTATATGATAAATATTTAATTAACGCAAGTGTTAGTTTTCCGACACAAAAAGCCCATATTTTTCCACCATACGTCTACACTCATTGAAAATTCTTTATTCCGTGATGCGTTTATCCTTTTGCGCTCTTTGTCGTTTTTTCGACATAGTCGAATATTAGACAGTTTGATTTTTCTTGGTTTTTTTTGATTTCTTCTCACTCTTCTCTTTTATGCCATAAAGATCTATCTTGTATATGAGAGTTGTGCGGGGTATGTTGAGCATCCTTGCTGCTTCCGATTTGTTCCAGTTGGATTTATTCATCACATTTTCAATTATATCCTTTTCAAACTCCCCGACGCTCTTTGCGAGGTCATTTACCTGCAGATTCGCTCTCGCATAGCTCTTTACACTTTCCTTTATGGATATCGGAAGCATGTCTGTGGTTATAGTCTTCCCTCCGCTCATTACAACTACATGCTCTATTATGTTCTGAAGCTCTCTTATGTTCCCCTTCCAGCTGTACTGCATGAGTATGTCTACGACTTCCGGGTCGAGCTTTGGTATCTCCAGGTTGTATTTTTCGCACATTTCCTTCATGAAGAGGTCTGCAAGCAGCGGGATATCTGATTTTCTCTCTCTAAGAGGCGGAACTGTAAGTTCTATGACGTTGAGGCTGTAATAAAGCTCCTCAAGAAATACACCCGTTTCTGTCATTTCCTCTATATTCTTGTTTGTACCGCTTATTATCCTCACATTGATCTTTATGTGCTTTCCGTCGCTTGTCCTTACTATTTCATTTTTCTGAAGCAGATTGAGCAGCTTAGCCTGCATGCTTAATGGCATTTCTGTTATCTCTCCGAGGAATATAGTTCCCTGGTCCACTATTTCAAACAGCCCTGGTACGTTTTTACCTGTTCTGGGATCTGTGCTTCCAAAAAATTCACTTTCGAATATCTCATTTGGTATAGCGCCGCAGTTGACATGGACAAACGGCCCCTTCCTCTGACTCATCTCATGTATCCTTCTTGCCAGCGCCTTTTTTCCTACTCCACTCTCTCCAAGTATCATCAGCGGAGTATCTGTCCTTGCAACCTTGGCGGCCTTGTACATAAGGTCTTCCATCTGAATGCTGTTTCCTGCTATCATGGTATTTTTGTTCATTTCAGCTTTTCTCTGAATTTCAAGATAGTTGATTTTGTCTTTGAGCTTGTCCACCTGCCTGGTCAGACGGTCTATCTCACTGAGGTCCTTGTCGACGCACAGCGCTCCTACTTTTTCTCCATCTATATATATTATCTTTGCATTTACCAGTATATTGCATCCGGTCCTTGTCGACTGGTATATGTTCTCCATATCTTCGCCTGATTCAAGCACCTTCATTATAACGGTATCCTTCAGCACTGAATCCATTCTCTTTCCTATAAGTTCTTCTTTTGTTACATCATATATCTTTTCTGATTTTTCGTTCCACACATGCACTATGCCGTCATTATCCACTATGCAGATGGCTTCGTCTATGACGTCAAGTATGAAATCTCTGGCAGCCGTGTCAAGAAACACCTCAAACTTCTTATTCATTAAATCCCTCCGAGACTCTTAAATTAATTTCTCTTTCTGGGACAATTATAACATAAAACAGAGATATTTGATGGATTTATGATGAATTGAAAATGATTCTAACTGCTTCGTACCGTGCTGTGATACCTGAATTTCCCGCTACTGACCTGCATAACAACTACATCCTTGAGTGCATCTCCGTTTTCGTCAAAGGATATTGTGCCTGTGGCTCCTCTGAAATCTGAAGTGGAGGCTATCTCATCTCTCAGCTTTTTGCCGTCTTCTGCAGTGCCTGCCCTTTTTATGGCTTCTATTATTATCCTGTAGGAATCATATCCGAGAGCTGAAAGCGACAGAGGCTCACGGCCGTATTTTTTCTTATACCTGTATATGAATCTTCTTGAGGTCCAGCTTACAGGTTTTTCTGAGGAAAAGGATGTAGTGAGCATAGAGCCTTCCACAGTTTCTCCTCCAAGGCTAAGGAATTCATGAGTTTCCCATGTGTCTCCTCCAAGGAACTGCGATCTTATTCCCATTCTTTTTGCCTGCCTTATGAGCATAGCCGACTGCGTAAAGCCTCCCGGTGCAAATATAACATCAGGCTTAAGTTCATATATCTTTTCAAGTATTGAGGTAAAGTCTGTTTCGCTACTCTCATATCCTGCTTCATAGATTATTCCTGAGCTGTTTCCTGCAAGCTCCGTGAACTCCTTTTTAAAGAATGCCGCCAGCCCCTGTGAGTACTCACTGCCTTTTTCGTATAAGATTACCGCGGTAGCCGCCTCAAGCTCTTCGTGAGCCATCTCTGCCAGTACCTTTCCCTGGAAGGAATCCAGGAAGCTCGCTCTGAAGTAATAGTCATTTTCCGCGGTTACCTCAGGATTGGTAGCCGATGGAGCTATGGCCGGTATGCCTGCGCTGCTGAAGGACTGCCCGGATGCAATAGAAAGGCTCGAGCCCCATGATCCAATAACCGCAGACACGCCGTATTCTTTTATCAGCCGGTCTGCCAGCCTTCTGGATTTTTCTCTGTCCGACTCATTGTCTGCGATTACGAGCTGCACCTTTCTTCCGAGCACCTCTGGAAACATCTCGTTAGCAAGTTTTATGCCTTCAAGCTCCAGCCTTCCTCCATCTTCAGCTGCTCCGCTGAGAGGCTCGAGCACTCCTATCTTTATTACCTCAGGTTCTGACTGCTCGTCCTCGAGCTGTGAAATTGAACAGCCGCCAAGCACAAGCACTGCCGAAAGGAGCAGAGCCGTCAGTTTTATGTATGTCTTCATTATTTACCCCCGATATTCATTTCTTCTTGATATGGTGTTCCAGCTGGTGTAAACTGAATGTATATAATTCAACTGGAGGACAAAATTTCATGCATAACACTATAGAATCTTTATTCCCAACCACGATAAGGTTAAACAGGCAAAAAAATGATTTTGACAGATTCGTCCTGCCATTGTCTCTCGCTCTGGCCGGGGCATATTTTGCATATTCATATTTAATGCTCGATATGAGCGCGTTTTCAGCTATAGCTGCTTCTCTCGAAAAAGCCGTGCTTTCATATATGACTTATCTCATAATGATAGAGCTTTCTCCCGACAGCATAAACATGTACCTGCCGTCATTTCTTATTACAGGGCTTGCCATAGTCCCGCTGAGAGAAGTTCACATCATGACTACCGTATTCTTTCTTTTTACCTTAAGGCTGCTTACAAAAAGCAGCGGTTACAGATCCTCTTCGGTCGAGCTGGCTTTCATGACGGTTTTTACGGTGCTTGAATATTTCCTGTCACCTTTCATATATCCTCTGTTCTTTGGAAGCGCACTGCTTCTTGACTACAGATTCAAGCCCGATGACAGAAGAAACATTCCTTTCATAGCAGTATCCTTTGTCATGGCCCTGCTTTGGCTGTTCAGGGGCTTTGGGATAATGACTTCTTCGCTGGATCCATTTTCCACGCTAATAGTCTGCCTGACTGCGATAGCTTATATACTCAGGCTTTCGCTCCTCAAGAGCATCCTTACGATGAATGACCTCCGTACCGGCCTGATAAGCCCAAGGAGAGTCAAAGCCGCGGCTCTGCTTCTCCTTATTTCACTTATCATACTTGCCGTAGGTCATGCGATGGTCTTTGAATTCCTTAATCTGTGGGTCATGACAGCATGTATCAGCTTTCCTTTCCTTAAGGATATAAGGCGTGTCATAAACGGTTAGATGCCCTGGCTCTACATCTTTGTGCTCGTGCCTCTGCTGAGCCAGTATATATACGTTTCTCTTACCCTTGCTCCATATATGCTTTCGAGGGCATTTCTGTAGAGTTCTAGCTGAGACCTGTATTTTTCCGGGTCCGGAATTTCATCGGTCTTGTAGTCGATAAGGATAATTTCATCATATTCAAAGAAAAAGCAGTCAATTATGCCTTCTGCTATAATATCTTCATGGCGCATGAGAAACTGCTTTTCTCTGTACACTCTTCCTGATTCTATCATCCTCCTGCCTGTCTCGCTCTCAAAAAATCCGGATACCGCTGCCACATCCGCTGCCTCCGCCTCTTCCTCGGTAAGGATTTCTCTCTCCACCATTTTCTTTATTTCCTGAGATACTGATTCAGTGCTGTGAGGCCTTATGCTTATCTTCTCCATTATCATGTGAACGATTGTTCCTATCTCGGTTCTTGAGAACAGTCTTTTATCCTGCATGAACACAGGCATCCTGTTTATCTTTATTTCTTCGCCCGCATACGGAGTTTCTTCCTTAATATATGATTTAGTGATTTCAGTAACTGACCTCTTTCCAGGAGTCAAAGTGTCCGATATATGCTCATACCTGAACCCGGACCTTCTTTCAAATTCTGCAAGCATTGCCGCATCTATGTCTCCGGGTGCATATATCTTCTCTCTGAGCTCTTCAAGTCCACGATCTTTCTTCAACCCTGTTTTTTCGAATTCCTCAGCTCTGTATATGCTGATCTTATATTTAAATCCCGAATCAAAAATCTCGTCTTCTGAAAGCACGTCCTGATTCCTGCTCCTCAGCACAGTGCCTGAGGCATCTCTGACTAGCACGCTGCATATCCACGACAGATAGTTCTTGTGCTTTCTTATATTGCCATCTATATCTCCCTTCATTGTCTTCGTTATGAATTTATCTGCGTCTGCAACCACGCCTGTCATGTAAAGCCTGTCCACGGCTCTTGTGAGAGCTACATACAGTATCCTTATCTCTTCAGATATGTTTTCAAGGCTCTTTTTCATTTTTATCTGGTTTCTCGGTATCGAATCAGACTGTATGTTCTCCTCGGAATTCCTGTACTTCATTCCTATTCCCAGTCTGTTGTGAAGGATTATGTCTGATTTCAAATCGGCTTCATTTATTCGCTTTCCAAGGTCACACAGGAACACAGTATTGAATTCAAGACCTTTGCTCTTGTGCACAGACATTACAGTTACTGCATCTTCAGAATCTGTAAGCATGCTTTTTTCCGGGCTGTCTCCCTTTTCCCTCAGGATTCGGTCGACCTGCCTCAGAAATCCGAAAAGCCCCATTGATTCGCTCTCTTCATACTCGCCAGCCTTTTCTATGAAACTCCTTATGTTCATCATTCGCTGCCTGCCGTCAGCCATTCCAGAAACATAGGCGGCATAATCGGATGTTTCCACCACATACCATATGAAATCCGGAAGACGCCACATCTTTTCGAAAATCCTCAGGGTGTCTATCTGGGAGAAAAACTCCTTAAGCCGCTCCGCCGTGTAATCATGCTTTTCACGGCTGTAATGCTGAACTGCGCTGTAAAACGATTCATCCGGATATGACGTCCTTATCTTTATGAGCTCCTCAGATTCAAATCCTCCAAATGCTGAGCTCATGGATCCTATAAGCGCTTCATCCTGATTACGGTTGTCTATTATCCTTAGATAGTCAAGAAGGCATTTTATCTCCACCCTGTCATAGCTTGAACTCCTGAAGTCCACATAGCACGGTATGTTGAATCTGTTCAGCACTTTTTCGAACAGTTTTGCCTTGTTTTTAGGCGATCTCATGAGTATGGCGATATCTTTATATCTGACCTTTCCAGAAGATACAAGGCTGGAGATCTTATGAGCACAATAAATCGCTTCGAGTTCATCCCTGTCTGCTGCTGTATCTTCCTCGGCAGGGGAGTCCTCATCGTCTTCGCTTTCTCCCTTGTCAGACCCGGCTGATGATGAAGAATTTCTTTCTATTATGGCCAGCTCTATGTTGTCGTCATAGCCTTTTGAATCTCTTCCGGCAACCAGTTGATGAGACTCATCGCTGTAATCCACCTCTCCAAGCTCTTCACTCATTATTTTGCTGAATATGAGGTTGCAGAAATCCAGGATTTCCTCCCTGCTCCTGAAGTTTTTCGAAAGATCTATCTTCTCCGATGAAGTGCTTCGTCCTCCTGCGTAATCTCTGTATCTGTCATTGAAGAGTGTAGGGTCTGAAAGCCTGAATCTGTATATCGACTGCTTTACGTCTCCTACAAAAAACAGGTTGTTGTCTCTTTTTACCGCATTAATTATTGTTTCCTGCACGAGATTGCTGTCCTGATATTCATCGAAGAATATATAGCTGTATTTATTCTGAAGACTCTGCCTTACCCCGTCATCTTCAAGTACCTTGAGTGCAAGATGCTCCAGATCCGAAAAATCCACTACTCCGTGCTCTTTCTTGAGTGCCGTGAACTCTTCATCGAATTCGAGCACAAGCTCTGTAAGGCTCGTTACGTGCCTGTGCATATAAGATATGTCGTCTATGAGCTGTATCATGCCTGCATCCGAAAACACCTTGGAGAGGCTCTGCACTTCTTCCTTTATTCCATTTTTTCTTATGTCCTTTATGCGGTCCAGCACCGCCTGATCATATCCGCACTGCTCCGCACTCTTTTTGCTCACGGTCTTGAGCCTGCTCTGTCTGAAATCAGTTATCCTGTCGTGATACTGAACCCAGTCTTCAGACTCGAGGCTCTGTAATATTTCGCATATCAGGACCTTGTCATCCTCAATATTTTCAATATATGGTATTGGATTCTGATATCTGCTGCACAGCCTGATTGCCTTTTCGCACTGCCCGAGAGCTCTTTCCAGCTGCAATCGGCCCTGAGCCTTCATTTCTGTCGCCCATATGCTTTCAGAAAATGCCCTGAGCTTTTTTTCTTCGCTCTCATCAGGCTCTGCAAGCTGATAGCTTAGCACCTGGCTCTTCAGCCACTCTTGTGGATATGGCTGCGCCTGTATGAACCTGTGTACCTGCATCATCTGATCGAGAAGGCCCCTGTCGCTCTTTGCTCCTCCAAAGGCATCTACAAGGCTTAGAAATCCTTGATCCTCATTCTCATACATCTTCTCGAAGGTGTTTTCTGCCGCCCTGTTCTTTAAAATCAGAGACAGCGATTCGCTGGCTATCTTAAATGCAGGGTCTATTCCGGCAATCTGAAAGTTCTGTCTCAGTATTTCTATGCAGAATGAATGTACCGTGCTTATAGAGGCTCTCGAGATATTCTTTATCTGCTTTTTCAGAAATGCCGCCTTTTCTCTGTCGTTCTCGCTGAACGCCTCACCTGACCTCATAAGCTCGCTTAATCTGCTCTGCAGCTTTTTCTGTATCCTGTCTTTCATTTCTTTGGCTGCCGCATTTGTAAAGGTCACTATCAGCATTGAGTCTATATCCTTATGGTCATATTCGATAAGGTTCAGTATGCGCTCAACGAGCACTGCGGTTTTTCCTGATCCTGCCGCTGCCGAGACCAGTATGTTTGTATCTCTTAAGTCTATGGCTCTTTGCTGAGCGCCTGTCCATCTGTTACTCATCTGCCTTCACCTCCCCAAGTTTCTTTATTACCTCTTCGTTGCTGTACTGAGGTATCTTTTTGTACATGTCAGATTCGAGCTCTTCATCGAACCTGCATATAGAGCTGTATCTGCAGTAATCGCATGCCTTGCTGCCTGTTTTTTGAATTATGACAGGGCTTGGCTCTATCACTCCTGATATCATTTCTTCAAGATATTCGCTTATCCGGTTTTCTACTCTTGATATCAGGGCATCGAATTCTTCAAGCTCAAGCATATGCTCCTTACGGCTTCGGCCCTTTGTCTTTATGGAGGTATCCTCATCCTTCCCGTTTATCGCTTCTATTATCTTGATATCATGCAGCACAATGCCGTCCATCTTCATCTGAGCTCTTATGAGCTCCTCTATCTTCTGGCGGTCTCTGCTCTGTGTGTTTATTACAGGGTTTATGACCGGGAAATAGAATACTCCGGCAGGATATGTCTCATTCTTTATGAAGGCGCTGCTCTGCATTGCCGCGCTCAGATATACTATCAGCTGTATGTCAAGCCCATTGTAGGCATCGGAAAGACTGAATGCCTTGCTCCTGGTCTTGTAGTCTATTATTTTGATGAATTTCCTTTCGCCGTCTTCGAGAACGTCTACCCTGTCAATAGTGCCTTCAAGGACTATAGTCTCTCCATCTATCTCAAATATGAGTGGGGGGATCTCGCTGCCCTGTGCAAAGCGCTCCTCCTGATACATGAGCTCGAATCTGCCTGCCCTCAGCTGCTCTACACAGCTGTAGCCGGCCATGAATGCTGTCTTTTTGAGTTTTCCGAGTATATGCTGGTTCCGCTTTTCCCTGAGGTCGTGTTCCTTAAAGAGCTCCTGCGCGGATCTTTCGAATATCTCTCCTATTACTCGGTCTGATTCTTCCCTTGTAATCGTTCCTATTTCTGGAAGATTTTCCTTGAGTTTTGCTATAAATTCTTCTACCGTCATATGGAGAACCTGCCCCATTTCCGCAGGATCGATCTCATATACTTTTCTCTGCCTGGCTTTGAGTCCGTATTTTATGAAATGGCTGAAGGGACATCTCGCAAAGCTGTCTATTCTGGTGGTGCTTACCTTAAGTGGAGACCTGTATAGCTCTGCTGCGAGCTCTCTGCCCACTGGCGGCCTGGTATTATCATAGAATATTCCTGCCATTGCTGCATCAACTCTTTTTCTGTGCTTTCCGTCCCTTAGATAATATCTCAGAAGCTCAAGCCATATTTTATCAGGCTCCTCTCCATACGCATAGCGCTTTATCTCTCCTGCCATTATAGATATAGTAGGTCCCGGAACGGTTATATAATACTTCGCATCGAAGTCTCTCGCTGTCTTTATCCTGATTCCCGGATATATCAGGCACGCCTGGTTCATTATGCTTGATGGTATAGCGCTTCCACTTCCGGTATCTGCAGCATAGCTCATATGAAGCATGTGAGAAGGCTTTGTAATTAGATTGTATATGAGAAGCGCTTCGTTGCTGTCTGTATGCTCCTGATTTGATGGAAGCACTATTCCCTGAGCTGCTAGAAGGTCTTTTTCTTCTTTTGACAGCAGTCCGCTTTCCTTTGATACTCTTGGCATGCCTGTACTGTCAGCTCCAAGAACATAGACTGTCTTTTTGTCCATGCTCCTGCTCCTCTCTATATCCCCTACCACTACCTGATCTTTTGAAGGAGGTATAACTGCCAGCTGATGGCTTGCGATTCCCTGCTCCAGAATTTCACGATAATATGAAAATTCTATCTTTTCATCCCCAAGAAGCTCCACGCTCTGATCTGCTATCCTGAGAAATACGTTCCATATCTGTCCGTTTTCATTTGCTTCATCATGATACTCTTCTTTCTTAAGCGTTTCGACAAACTCCTGAAGTTTTTCAGGCAGCCTGAGCTCAAAGAGGATCTCAAATATCTTCTCTGCAAACTCCTTTGCTGTAAGCTTCTTTGATGAGATATCCCTCAGGGGTCCAAATACGGAGCAGATATAGTTTCTTACGACTGCTACGGCTGTTTTTTCCTCTTCATCCTCATAAAAATACTCAGGCTCGAAATAGCGGTCTTCGAAGAACATGTCTCCCTTGAACTTCCTCTTTATTACGTGGTTCTCGAATATGTTGGCCTCGTCTTCGCCTATGCCGCTGAACCCGTTCTTGAGGAAAAGGAGAAGATCTTCCATCCTGAACCTGCTGTCCAGGAGATTGAGCACTGATATTATGGTCTTTATGACAGGACTTGACATTATGCTTCTTTTTTCGTCTATAAAGAATGGAATCTCGTATTCCTTGAAAATCAGCTTTATGACAGTGTTGTATCTCTGCGGATCGCATGGTATTACCATTATATCCCTGTATCTGTAACCCTTATCCATTATATTGTGAATTATATCTGCGGCTGTACGCCTTATTTCTTCATCTATATTATGCGCATGATATATATCTATGCTGAAGGGAGCTTCTGGCCTTGATTCCACAACGGTACTGAATATGTTGTCTCCAAGATGCCTTATCTCTTCGTTCTCACATTCTCCCTGGTCTATTATTTCAATCTCATGCCTCACTCCGCACTCTTCGCACATGTCAGTGAGCTTTTTCAGGGTTTTTCTTGTTATGGCAAATGTTTCATCTGCATCGTCGCCTGCAGTGCCAAAATCTGTATTCAGGAAGATTTCCATATCAAGTCCGGATCTGAGCATATTCCTGATAACCTGATTTTCAATCTCCGTGAAGCTGAAAAAACTGTAGAAATACATCCTGGTACCTTCGAGATGAGTCATTTCGCGTATGTCTGAAAGCTGCCCTATGCGGTCCTCGTTATCTATGTACTTGCCGCTTAGAGAAGCCTCGAATTTCTGATATATCATGGCCAGTTCGCTGAGCTTCTGGGACATGAGTATATTGGAGTTATTCTGCTCAGATGCCTCCATGAGCTGTGCCGGATTTATCATGGTTCTTTTAAACTCTGACATGAGCCTTACCAGAGAAGCCACAAATCCTTCCTTATCAATGCTTCCTCTGTACAGAGAAAGTCCTGAGCCGTCACTCTGGAATATTCGCTTGACTGCCATCGCCTTTCCTATATCATCTATATACTTTCTCTTGAGCCCCCCAGATTCAGAAAGGGCTTCCATGGCAAGCCTGTTGAAGCTCATTATCCTTATATCCATTACCGCCTGCGCATCAATGGCCTCCATGAGCTTTATTTCATTCTGAAGCGTGAACTGCTCAGGAACCATTATATATGCTCTTCTGTTTTCTCTGTGGTCTCCTGCTGCTCTCTCAAAAACTCGCTTTTCTATATCTCTTACATATCTCGATGTTGATATCTTAAGCATTTGACACCTCCGATTCTGCTTATTATCTACAATTATACAGTAGAGTCGATGCAAAGTGGACATTTTTTTAAAAAAACACCCCCGCTCCTGGAAGCCTCAAAACCAGGACGGGGGTGTTTAGTATATTGTTAGATGTTTGCCTTGAGGATCTCTCCAAGTCTTTCTATGCCTTGCACTATCTTTTCTTCAGGCATATTTGAGTAGTTCAGTCTGAAAGTGTTGTCCACGCCTCCATTCGGATAGAAAGATCCGCCTGGAACATAGGCCACGTTTCCTTCAAGACATTTTACCATTATGTCCTTTGTATTGCAGTGTTCAGGAAGAGTTACCCACATGAACAGCCCGCCCTCAGGATATGTAACGCTTATGTCCTGTGGGAAATATTTCTTTATGCTGTCCAGCATAAGGTTTCTTCTTTCTCCGTATACCTTGATTATCTTTGCAACGTGAGCATCGAAATCATACATGTCTATGAACTTTGAAAGCTCTCTCTGAGATATTGTGGAGCACTGAAGGTCTGCGCTCTGCTTTATTATTATATACTTCTCGAGTATTTCCGGAGAAGCCGCAACCCAGCCTATTCTAAGTCCTGGAGCGAATGTCTTTGAGAAAGTTCCCAGGAATACTACAAGTCCTTTTGTGTCAAGCGACTTAAGCGATGGAAGCATCTCGCCTTCGAATCTGAGCTCTCCGTATGGATTGTCTTCGATTGCAACTATGTTGTGCTTATTTATTATCTCCATGAATCTCTTTCTTCTTTCAAGAGGCCATGTTCTTCCTGTAGGGTTCTGGAAATCCGGAATAACATATATCATCTTTACTCTGTCATTTGACTCAAGGATTTTTTCAAGCTCTTCCATTATCATTCCGTGCTCGTCTGTCGGTGCCTCGATGAATCTCGGATCATATGATTTGAATGCGTTTATAGCACCAAGATATGAAGGGCTTTCGCATATTACTACATCCCCCGGATTGAGGAACACTTTTCCAGAAAAATCAAGTCCCTGCTGCGATCCGTTTGTTACCAGTATGTCATCAGGCGCTACCTGAGTGAGAAGCTTCGTGTTCATTCTTTCTGCTATCTGCTTTCTAAGCGGAGGAAATCCCTCTGTTGTAGAGTACTGAAGCGCATCTTCGCCCGCTTCTGTCATTACCGCTGCAGATGCCGCCATGAACTCCTTGACAGGGAAAAGCTCAGGTGCAGGAAGCCCGCCCGCAAATGAAATCACTTCTTTTCTTGCTGTCAATTTTAAAAGTTCACGAATCTCTGAAGCTCCAAGCTTGCTCATTATACTTGCAAATTCTACTGACATTACACCTTCTCCTTTTTCACTCTGTAAAATAAATATGTTACCAAAATACTAAGCATTTTCCTGTACTGTATCCTTCTGAAGCATTTTATCAAATATTACGAAAATTATCGACATGGCTATAGAAGGAACTATCCATCCAAATCCAGCTTCAGCAAAAGGAAGTGAATCCCTGAAAGAAATAAGTACTGAAGACTTTGCTCCCATGCTTATGAGAAACTCTATGAAGCTGAGCGCAAATGCTCCCGTCACCGCTCCGGCATATGGAGCTCTTGATGTAAGCTTTTCCCTTAAGAACACAGTCATTACTATAAGCACTATTACAACTGGATAAACCAGACAAAGTATAGGCACTGAGAAAGATATTATCTTTTCAACTCCCAGACTGGCAATTGCTGCTGAAACCAAAACTGTAGAAATAACTATGAGATTATACGAAAGCTTTCCCTTGCTTATGTCGTTAAAGAATTTTCCGGCAGCTGCCGTAAGTCCGATCGAAGTCGTAAGACACGCAAGCCCTATGGTTACAGCAAGCGCGTATTTGCCGAACCCGCCAAGAAGCTCCTCTGTTATCGCTATCATGAGCGCAGTCCTCTCAACTCCCGCATCAAATGTTCCTGCTACAGTAGCTCCAACATACATAAGCCCTACGTAAACCACCGTGAGTCCTACCGCAGCGATTATTCCAGCCTTTATAGTCATGCTAACTCTGGTCTTTTTGTCTGTGTATCCTTTTGCGATTATAGATTCAATTATTATGCTTGCCAGGATAACCGATCCAAGGGCATCCATTGTCTGATAACCTTCAGTAAAACCTCTCGAGAATCCTACGCCTTCAGACAGTACTGCAATTTCACCAATAGGATTCATTATACCTTTTCCTATTATTATTAGCAGTACCACAAGAAGAACCGGAGTAAGCACTTTTCCTATATTATCAACCACGCTTGCGGGTCTTATTGAAAAATAAAGCGTTATTGCAAAGAAAATAATAATAAACAGTATGTTGCTGAATCCTGGCATGGTCGGTACCATTGCAATCTCATAGGTAGTAGCTGCCGTACGAGGTATAGCAAAAAGTGGTCCGATTATTATCATTATGACAGATCCCAGCAGGGCTCCAAATTTTGGATGTACTCTGTCAGCCATATCATTGATTGATGTCCCCGAAATAGCTATAGCAACTATTCCCATTAGTGTAAGTCCAATTCCTGTAATCAAAAATCCACCCATAGCCAGTGGCCATCCGCTTCCGGAAATAACTCCAAGATACGGTGGAAAAATCAGGTTTCCCGCTCCAAAAAACATTGCAAATAATGCAAATCCTACAACTATAACATCGCTCTTTTTATTCAAGCCATACCTCCCTGCCCTAAAGGCACTAAATTATTATCAGTTTACTCTGCATTCACTGTGTCCATTTCGGATTACATCCTGTACATTTTCAAGCGCCTTGCTTACTATGTTCTCAATCGCAGTCTCTGTAAAAAATCCTACGTGAGGAGTGACTATGACATTGTCCATCTTCTGAAGCAGATCAATAGCGCTTCCTTCAATCATCTCAGTCGTAACCGTCTTGTTTATGAATACAGATTCGTTTTCGAGTGTATCCAGTCCTGCTCCCGCAATTTCACCATTCTGAAGTGCCTCCAGAAGATCCTGAGTATTTATGACATCACCCCTGCTTGTATTAATTATAAGTGCGCTTTTTTTCATGAGCTTGAGACGGTCCTTGTTTATCATATGTCTCGTAGACTCAAGCGATGGGGTGTGTATGCTCACAAGGTCAGCCTCTTTCAGGAGCTCTTCTATTGTTTCACAATATGTAAGAATCTCTTCTGCTTCCGAGGATCTGTATACATCAAAGCCTATCACCTCTGCTCCAAAGCCTTTGAACAGCTTTGCCGATGTAAGGCCTATCTTTCCTGTACCAATGATTCCTATTTTCAGGCTTCTAATCTCTTTTCCCAGAAGGTCAGCTTTCCATCTGAAGTCGTTCTTCTTCATCCTTCCATCTACCTTGTCACATTTCCTGAGAAGATTCAGCGAATGTGAAACAGCAAGCTCAGCTATGGCATTTGGAGAATATCTTGGTACATTAGTGACTATTATACCATTTTTTGCGGCAGCTTCCAAGTTAATCATATCAACTCCCGCGGTACGTGAAGAAATAACTTTGACTCCGTATTCCTTAAGCTGCTCAAAAGTCTTTTCATCCTTGACTTCCTTTACCTGCTGTATTGATATTCCGTCATATCCTTCTGCTTTTTTCACAGTTTCTTCAGTGAGATCCTCATGTATCATGTCCGCATTAAGATTGGCCGCTTTAAGGCATTCCTTCATTACCTCTTCTTCATAATCTCTAACCCCATATATAAGTATCTTCATCTTACCCACCATTTCCCTTCACATCATTTTTTATAAATCACAGTTTTTCTTAATTCTTCTTTTCCACTGCGGGCCTCCTCTGCCAGGGCTCTAGTCCAGCAGAGAAGGATCACATGGAATATTACTTTAACTTAGGATTTCGCTTATTTATATGTCTATCCTCTTACGCTGTCAAGCTGCTCTATGATATGAGGCACTACCTCATAGAGGTCTCCTACTATTCCATAGTCCGCAACTGAGAATATAGGTGCGTTTGGATCTTTGTTGATCGCTATTATTATGTCTGACTGGTTCATTCCTGCAAGATGCTGTATTGCTCCTGATATTCCGCATGCGAAATATATATTAGGCTTTACAGTCACCCCTGTCTGTCCAACCTGATGAGAATGGTCTATCCAGCCCTTGTCTACTGCGGCTCTTGATGAGCCTATTACTCCATCAAGCTTCTCCGCAAGCTGCTTGAGAAGGTCAAATCCTTCTGGAGACTGAAGTCCCAGTCCTCCTGATATAATGAAGTTTGCGTCAACGAGAGATACAATTTCCTTGTCGCTTTTCACTATTTCCAGGATTTCTGTTCTTATGTCTTCGCTGCTGATTGAAAAGTCAAGCGGAACTATGTTTCCTTTTCTTGAATCGTCTCTGTCTGCCTTATCCATAACCCCTGGTCTTACTGTAGACATCTGTGGCCTGTTCTCAGGGCATACGATAGTAGCCATGATGTTTCCGCCAAACGCAGGTCTTGTCTGCTTGATCTTTCCGTCTTCCGGATCTATCTCAAGCTTTGTGCAGTCTGCTGTAAGTCCAGTATCAACTCTTGATGCTATTCTCGGAGCGAGGTCTCTTCCTATATGAGTCGCTCCTATGAGCATTATCTCCGGCTTGTGCTGATGAATTGCTTCAGATATTACCTTTGTGTATCCGTCTGTCGTGTAGTTCTTAAGAAGCTCATGATCTGCTGTATATACGTTCTTAACACCATGCGCGATAAGTTCTTTTGTCATTTCTTCAAGGTTTTCTCCAAGAAGCACTGCGTTAAGCTCTACTCCTCTTTCTTCTGCAAGCTTTCTTCCTTCTCCAACAAGCTCTGTTACTACTGGCATAAGCTTTCCATGACGCTGCTCTGCAAAAACCCAAATATTCTTGTACTGATTTATATCATGCTTTCCCATACTTATCTCCTTATTTATGTTCTTTTTTTATATGAAATGTTTGCTCTTAAGGTGTCCGAGAAGCTCGAGAGCCGCTTCCTTTGGAGCCTTGTCTATCATGATTCCTGCGGTCTTCATGTCAGGCGTGAAAGAGCGGAATACTCTTGTAGGAGATGCCATCAGTCCCACCTGGTCAGAGGTTATGTCAAGGTCGTTTATTCCAAGCACTTTTATCTGCTTTGTATATGCTTCGAATATCTTGTCAAGCGCCATGTATCTTGGCTGGTTAAGCTCTTTTACTGCAGTAAGAAGTACCGGAGCCTTTACCTTTATCATTTCGTGTCCATCTTCAAGCTGTCTCTGAACTATGACTTCTTTGTTCTCTTTTATCTCGAAGTTCTGTACATATGTTACCTGAGGTATTCCAAGCTTTTCTGATATCTGTGGTCCAACCTGCGCTGTATCTCCGTCTATTGCCTGTCTTCCTGCAAAGATTATGTCAAACTCTCCAAGAGTCTTTATTCCTGATGCTATAGCGTTTGATGTTGACCATGTATCTGATCCTCCGAATGCTCTGTCGCTCAGAAGCACTGCTTCGTCAGCTCCCATAGCCAGGCACTCCCTGAGCATCTCTTCTGCCTGTGGAGGTCCCATGCTCACTACTGTAACGTGGACATTGCTGTCAGCATCCTTCATTCTGAGTGCCTCTTCAAGGGCATTCGCATCGTCAGGATTCAGTATGCTTGGTACTCCGTCTCTTATTAGAGTTCCTGTCTCCTTGTTTATCTTAACCTCTGTTGTATCTGGTACCTGCTTTACGCAAACAATGATCTTCATGTTTAAATTTCCTCCAAATTTTTATTTCAATAAGCTTCCTGCTATTACCATTTGCTGAACCTGAGATGTTCCTTCGTATATTGACATGATTCTTGCGTCTCTGTATATTCTTTCGATTGGATAATCCTTTATGAATCCATATCCACCATGTATCTGAAGCGCATCATATGCAACCTCGTTGGCAACCTCTGCAGCCATGTATTTGCACATTGCGGATTCCTTGCTTATAGACATTCCTGCTTCCTTCATTTCTGCAGTCTTGTAAAGAAGTGCTCTCACTGCACATATCTTTGTTTCCATATTTGCAAGCTTGAACTGGATGTCCTGGAATTTTGAAAGAGATTTTCCGAACTGAACTCTCTCCTTCGAGTATTTAACTGCTTCATCCATTGCTCCCTGAGCTACTCCAAGTGCCTGAGCCGCAACTCCTATTCTTCCTGTGTCGAGAGTATGCATTGCTATCTTGAATCCCTGTCCTTCTTTTCCAAGAATATTCTCTTTAGGGACTCTTACGTTTTCAAATATAAGATCTGAAGTCTCTGTTGCACGGATTCCCATCTTGTCCTCGTGCGCTCCGCATGATACTCCTTCAAGATTCATGTCTACTATGAATGCCGAGGTTCCCTTAACGCCCTTTCCTCTTTCTGTAACTGCTATTACGATTGCAAAGTCAGCTATTGGAGCGTTTGTTATGAATGTCTTTCTTCCATTAAGTATATAGCTGTCTCCGTCGAGAACTGCCGTAGTAGTCTGTCCTCCTGCATCTGATCCAGCTCCTGGCTCTGTAAGTCCGAATGCTCCTATAGCTTCGCCTGAGGTTATCCTTGTAAGGTATTTCTGCTTCTGCTCCTCTGTTCCGAAGTTGAGAAGCGGGCTTGATACAAGCGATGCCGCTGCAGTCGTGAATGTTCCAGTAGATGCGCACTTCTTGCTTATCTCTTCCATTATTATCACATAAGATGTGTAGTCAGCCCCTGCTCCGCCGTACTCTTTTGGAACTATCGGGCTTGTATATTTGTATCTTGCAAGCTTTTCCATAAGATCTCTGGAAATAGCTCCTTCTTTTTCTCTCTCAGCTGCGTAAGGTAAAACTTCCTCTTCTGCAAATTTTCTTACTGCCTTTTGCAGTAACAGGTGCTCTTTCTTGAATATCATATTTTCCTCCAATTATGTGTTTTTATATATTTAATAACTCATACTTCGCACTTCAAAAAGTGCCTATGGACCTTGAAAATTCAATAATATTTGACAAATAAAAAGCATGAAAGCCCCGTTTTTGGTATAATTG
>SAAM01000084.1 GCA_009929415.1 Clostridia bacterium
TTCACCTGTATACCTCCTGCTTTCTCCAAAAAATTATATTTATACGCCTGTTTGATATGTTAATAACTAGATAAGATATTTTTCCTGAAGCTTGTCAACGATTATCTGAGCTGCTTCCTGTGGAGTGACATCAAATACTTTACCTGCTGTCTTAGCTCCTTTTGTGAACGACTTCTTAACTTTTGTAGGAGATCCCTTAAGTCCAAGATTGTCAGGATCAACTTCGATGTCGTTTACTGACCAGATCTCTACCTTGTCTCCCTCAAATGCTTCAAAGATTCCCTGAACGTTCATGTATCTTGAATCGTTAAGCTCTTTAAGCGCAGTTATAAGGCATGGAGTCTGAACCTTTATCATCTGGTATCCATCTTCGAACGCTCTTTTTACAACGATTGACTTGTCATATGCTTCTATCTCTTCAACGTATGTTACTGAAGGAAGGTTAAGGTGCTCAGCTATCTGTGGTCCAACCTGCGCTGTATCTCCATCTATCGCCTGTCTTCCCGCTATTATAAGGTCATAGTCCATCTTCTTTAGTGCTCCTGCAAGCGCTGATGATGTAGCCCATGTATCTGCTCCTGCAAACGCTCTGTCTGTAAGAAGGATTGCTCTGTCTGCTCCCATTGCCAGTGCTTCTCTCAGTGCAAGGTCAGCCTGAGGAGGTCCCATTGTAAGCACTGTTACGTGTGAACCGTTTTTGTCTTTTATTCTAAGGGCAGCTTCAAGTCCTGCCTTGTCATCTGGGTTTATTATTGATGGAACTCCGTCTCTTATAAGTGTTCCAGTCTTTGGATCAAGCTTTACCTCTGTAGTATCAGGTACCTGTTTTATACAAACTACTATATTCATTTTATTCCTCCCGTGATTATTTCAATAAGTTTGCTGCGATTACCATTCTTTGAACTTCTGAAGTTCCTTCGTAGATCTCTGTTATCTTCGCGTCTCTCATCATTCTCTCGATTGGGTACTCTCTTGTGTATCCGTATCCACCGAATAACTGAAGACACTTTGTTGTAACTTCCATAGCTGTTTCAGAAGCTATAAGCTTTGCTGTTGCAGCCTCAACGCTATATGAAAGACCTCTGTCCTTACAGTCCGCCGCTTTATAAACAAGCAGTCTGGCCGCTTCAACTTTTGCAGCAAGGCTTGCAAGCTGGAACTGTGTATTCTGGAACTGAGATATCGATTTTCCAAATTGTTTTCTTTCTTTTACATAAGCAACTGTCTCATCTATCGCTCCCTGAGCTATTCCAAGAGCCTGAGCTGCTATACCTATTCTTCCTCCGTCAAGAGTCTTCATAGCTACCTTGAATCCCTGTCCTTCTTTTCCAAGAAGATTTTCTTTTGGTACTCTTACGTTCTCGAATACAAGCTCGCATGTAGCTGATCCTCTGATTCCGAGTTTTTTCTCTTTTGGTCCGAATGTAAATCCTGGCATGTCCTTCTCAACGATGAATGCTGAAATGCCTTTTGTTCCCTTTGATTTGTCAGTCATTGCCATAACTATATATGTATCTGCGTACATAGCATTTGTTATGAATATCTTTGTTCCGTTAAGGATGTAATGATCTCCATCTAATACTGCTGTTGTCTGCTGTCCTGACGCGTCTGTTCCTGCGTTTGGCTCAGTAAGTCCGAATGCGCCCATCTTTGATCCGTTTGCAAGCGGCACAAGATACTTCTGCTTCTGCTCTTCTGTTCCAAAGTCAACAAGCGGTCCTCCGCCGAGTGAAGTATGAGCTGATACTATAACACCTGTAGTAGCGCACACTCTTGAAAGCTCCTCAACTGCCATAGCATATGCAACATAGTTAGCTCCTGCTCCGCCATACTGCTTTGCAAATGGTATTCCCATTATTCCGGCCTTAACCATCTTCTCTACTGTTTCTACAGGAAATCTTTCTTCCTCATCAACTTCTGCCGCTAAAGGTTTAACTTCATTTAATGAAAATTCTCTTAGCATCTGTCTAAGTAGTAATTGCTCCTTAGTTAAAGTAAAATTCATTTTATTTCCTCCCGTTAATTAATAATTAAACAATATATATTACAAAATAAACTCCTTATCCTATCTAGAGCATGATAAGGAGTTCATTATTGTTATCCTGGTTATTTGCTTTTCAGATATTATCTTTTTACTATAAGAGCAGTTCCCATTCCGCCACCTATGCAAAGTGTCGCAAGGCCTGTCTTTTTGTCTGATCTCTTCATTTCATAAAGAAGAGTTGTAAGGATTCTTGCTCCTGAAGCTCCGACTGGGTGTCCAAGCGCTATCGCTCCACCGTTTACATTCACTTTTTCCATATCGAACTCTAGTCCCTTTGCAACTGAAAGAGCCTGAGCTGCGAATGCTTCGTTTGCTTCCACAAGTTCTATGTCATTCATTGTCATGCCTGCTTTTGCAAGGGCTTTCTTAACAGTCGGAACTGGTCCGTATCCCATTATTGAAGGCTCTACTCCGCATGTAGCATATGATACTATCGTAGCCATAGGCTCAAGTCCAAGCTCGTCTGCTTTTTCCTTTGACATAACTATCAGCATAGCCGCGCCGTCGTTTATTCCTGAAGCGTTACCAGCTGTCACTGTACCGTCTTTCTTGAAAGCCGGCTTAAGCTTTGCAAGTTTTTCCATAGTCATTCCAGGCTTTATGAATTCATCCTTGTCTATTACTACGTCGCCTTTTCTTGTAGATATAACTACTGGCACTATCTCTTCGTCGAATTTTCCTTCGTTCTGTGCTTTTTCTGCTTTTAACTGGCTGTTAAGTGCAAGCTCGTCCTGCATTTCTCTTGTAAGCTCATATTTCTCAGCAAGATTTTCTGCTGTAATTCCCATGTGGTATCCTGCGAAGGCATCAGTAAGGCCATCGTTAACCATAACGTCAACCATGTTCACATTGCCCATTCTAGCTCCCCATCTTGCAGAGTTTGTTACATATGGTGCATTGCTCATGCTCTCAGTTCCACCGGCAAGTATTATGTCTGCGTCTCCAAGTGCTATTAGCTGAGCTGCAGTAGAAACCGCTCTGAGCCCTGATCCACATACTATGTTTATGCTCATTGCAGGCTTTTCTACAGGTATTCCCGCATCTACGCTTATCTGTCTTGCCACGTTCTGTCCAAGACCTGCTGAAAGAACATTACCAATAACTGACTCATCTATCATGTCCGGAGTTATCCCAGCTCTCTTTATAGCTTCCTTTGCCGCTGTAACACCAAGATCTCTTGCGCTTACAGGTGTAAGTCCTCCACCAAAATTACCTATCGCAGTTCTCGCTGCGCTTACTATTACAACTTCTCTCATCGTGTGCTCCTTCCAAAATCAGGTGTAAGAGTATTACTCATCACAATCCCGAACCAGAATTCATTCAATTCAGCAGAGCATGCAGCCAGTTCAGATCACTTAAGATCTTAGCTTCTGCATGGCCCCGCTGACTTCTGATTTCATATCTGACGAATGCTACCGTTAACCTTAACTATAAATAATGCATGAGTATCCTTAACGAAAATTGCCTGTTAGGTATACTATAGTATATTTAGTTTAAGTATGTCAAGGGTTTTCTTCGTTACTAATATGTCGAACATTACACATGACCAATGAGATGAATATTCAATTAATACGTTGTTTTAGTAGTTATAGAATCCAGCTTTTGTCTTTCTTCCAAGAAGATTCGCTCTTACCATTTTTCTTAGAAGCGGGTGTGGTCTGTATTTTGAGTCTGCGAATTCGCTGTAAAGCACTTCCATTATTGCAAGGCATACATCCAGTCCTATAAGGTCTGCAAGCGCAAGTGGTCCCATTGGATGGTTGGCGCCAAGCTTCATTGCCTCATCTATGTCCTCTTTTTTTGCAACTCCGTCAGCAAGTATTCC
The DNA here is from genome assembly GCA_009929415.1 of Clostridia bacterium. Lineage (GTDB taxonomy): Bacteria > Bacillota > Clostridia > Peptostreptococcales > Filifactoraceae > Proteocatella. The sequence continues at coordinate 3,870 of SAAM01000084.1, forward strand.
AACGGCTTCGTTTATCATAGGTATAAGTATTCTGTTTACTACGAATCCTGGAGCCTCTTCTATTTCAACAGGCACTTTTCCTACTGCTTTTGAAAGCTCGAATACCTTGTTGAAAATATCCTGATCCGTCATCTGTCCTTTTATAACCTCAACGAGCTTCATTGCAGGAACCGGATTGAAGAAGTGCATTCCTATTACTCTTTCAGGTCTTGTTGTTGTTGAAGCCACTTCTGTTATAGAAAGCGAAGAAGTGTTTGTTGCCATTATCGCATCTTCCTTTGCTATCTTCTCTATCTCAGCAAAAGTATTCTTCTTGGTTTCCATGTCTTCAGCTATCGCTTCTATGAATATATCAGCATCGCTGCAATCTGCATATTCTGTAGCAGCTGTTATATTTGAAAGTATCTCTTCTTTTTTTGCTTCTTCCATCTTTCCCTTTTCAACCTGCTTTGAAAGAGATTTTGTAATAGACGCAATTGCCTTGTTAAGTGAAGCTTCTGATCTTCCCTTGAATATTACTGAATATCCTGCCTGAGCAAACGTCTGAGCGATTCCTCCGCCCATTGTTCCTGTTCCAACTACACAAATTTTCATATCTTCGCCTCCAAATAAGTACTTTGATCAAGTGCTACCGTTAACGTTTCCTAAAACCATTATTACACACTTGATAAATAAATGTCAATACCTTTTACAGTTTTATTTTTTTATTTATTTTTTAGTGAATACCGGCTTTCTTTTTTCAAGAAAAGCTGCCATTCCTTCCTTCTGGTCCTGCGTCGCAAAACACAGTCCGAAAAGGCTGGCTTCTATCTCTATTGCAGTGTCCATATCAGCCTGCTGACCTCTTTCAATTGCCTCCTTGCTGAATGCCACTGCCAGCTGAGCGTTTGAAGCAATCTTCTTTGCCATCTCAAGTGCAGTCTCCATAAGCTTTTCAGGTTCAGTAACCTGATTTACGAGACCTATTTCCTTTGCTTCATTCGCATTGATTATGTTTCCTGTGAATATAAGCTCTTTTGCCTTTCCGGCGCCAACTAATCTTGTCATTCTCTGAGTTCCGGAGAATCCAGGAGTTATGCCAAGCCCTACCTCAGGCTGTCCGAATTTTGCTTTTTCTGATGCTATCCTGATATCACACGCCATAGCCAGCTCACATCCTCCGCCAAGTGCGAATCCGTTAACCGCAGCTATTACCGCTTTTGGCATTTCTTCAAGCTTCCTGAAGACGTCTGCTCCAAACTTTCCGAATTCCTTGCCCTGTACTGCATTGAGTACACTCATCTGCGCAATGTCTGCGCCTGCTACGAATGCCTTTCCTTCTCCGGTTATGATGACAGCGTTCACGTTATCGTCGGATGCAGCTTCATCAAATACCTCTCCAAGCTGGCTCAGCAGCTCACTGTTAAGCGAATTGAGCGCTTCCGGCCTGTTGATCTTTACAATGAGTACATTTTCAACATACTCTTTCAAAACATATCTTTCCATACTTGCTCTCCTTTCATTTTATAAATTGATTATAGCACTTAACAAGCATGAAGTTAAGCAATATTTTATCAATCTTTTATCAATCTTTTATGCTACCTGTTTTTTTGTTAAGGTACACTCTTATATTATCACTGATTTGCCTTATATTCAACCAGGATACGATATTATTGATTGTACTTCAAAGCTGTGATATAATTCATTCAAAGAGGTGGTACTATGAAAATTTCAACTAAAGGCAGATACGTTCTGCGCATGCTTCTGGATCTTGCCGAGCACAGAGGCGAGGGCTATATAGCACTCAAGGACATAGCAAAAAGACAGGGAATATCCAAGAAATATCTTGAGCAGATCATCCCTCTTCTTAACAATACAGACATTCTTGTTGCAAGCAGAGGCTACCAGGGCGGCTATATGCTGGCAAAGAGCCCGGATATGTATACAGTAGGCGACATACTGAGAATAACTGAAGGCAGCATTGCTCCTGTGTCCTGCCTTGAAGGAGGCAGCTCTGTCTGCGACAGGGATGATCAGTGCATGACGCTTTATGTTTGGGAAGGTCTTGAGAAGGTTATAGCTGAATATCTGGACAGCATAACTCTTCAGGACATACTGGACAGGCACAGGAAGGATTATACCTTCGACTTTATTATTTGATGCCCAGCTCATCATTAAAAGAAAATTAATAAATGCATACTTACCATAAGGTCCCCGTAAGGAGAACATTAAGGTTAGTATGCATTTTTTCGTTTATCCTACGCAAACAGAGGAGTGGACAGATACCTCTCGCCGTTGTCAGGCAGAAGCACCACTATAGTCTTTCCTTCATTTTCTTTTCTTTTCCCAACAATCTCAGCAGCTTTGAGAACCGCTCCGGAGGATATCCCTGACAGTATTCCCTCTTTCGTTGCGATAGCTCTTGCCATCTCAAAGGCATCCTCGTTCTCAATGGTAATTATCTCATCATATATGCCGGTATCCAGAGTTTCCGGCACGAAGCCAGCGCCTATACCCTGAATCTTGTGGGGTCCCGGCTTGCCTCCTGAAAGTATCGGAGACGCCGCCGGCTCTACCGCTATTACCTTAATATCCGGGTTCATGCTTTTGAGGTATTTTCCGGTGCCGCTGATAGTTCCGCCAGTACCTATTCCGGAAATGAATATATCCACCTCACCGTCTGTATCGTTCCATATTTCAGGTCCGGTAGTCTCAAAGTGTATCTTCGGATTTGCCGGATTCTGGAACTGGCTCGGAATAAAGGCATTGTCCATAGTCGCTGCAAGCTCAGAGGCCTTTTCGATCGCACCCTTCATTCCTTTTGCGCCCTCCGTGAGCACTACCTCTGCACCATAAGCCTTAAGAAGGTTTCTTCTTTCGACGCTCATGGTTTCAGGCATCGTCAGTATAACTCTGTATCCTCTCGCAGCACCTGCTGAAGCTAGTCCTATACCTGTGTTTCCACTTGTCGGCTCTATTATGACTGTGCCTTTTTTAAGAAGGCCTTTTTCTTCTGCGTCCTTTATCATGGCATTTGCTATCCTGTCCTTTACGCTTCCTGCCGGGTTGAAATATTCAAGCTTCGCAAGAAGCGTCGCATTTATGCCAAATTCTTCTGTCAGGTTTGAAAGCTCTACTATCGGTGTTTTTCCTACAAGATCATTTATTCTCTTATACTTTTTCATATTTGACTCCTTTTCCAAAAAAGGTCATTACCTACAAAACCTACTTACTTAATATGTATTAATATTAATTCATTTTTTCAGTTTTGTCAATACGGTATTTCCTTTTTATATTCCATTTTTTGTGATAGTTACCATATACCCATTATTTTCTGCATTATAAGGCTTACAGCAGCAATTCCGCTCCAGCATGCAAATCCCATCACAAGCGGCTTGCCTCCGGTCCTGATGAGCCTCACTATATCGGTATTCATTCCAATGGCAGCCATAGCAAGAATTATGAAGAATTTGCTCACTTCCTTTATCGATGAGAATGCGGACGCCGGCACTCCGAAAGCGACTGCTATCGTGGTGATGACAGATGCTCCAAGAAAATAGAGGATGAAGAAAGGGAATACCTTGCTTAAGGAAAAACCGCCGACATCGTCCCTGGCCTCTTTTCTTGAGCGCATGAATGCAAGCGCCATCGTGACAGGTATTATGGCAAGCGTTCTCGTCAGCTTGACTGTAACGGCCTTGTCCAGAGTCTGCGAGCCAAGCGAATACATGCTGTCCCAGGTGGACGCAGCTGCTGTTACGCTTGACGTGTCATTAACGGCCGTACCTGCAAATATTCCAAATGCCTCACCCGATGTCTGTGAGAATCCGATAAGAGCTCCGAGATTCGGAAATATTATCGCAGCAATAACGTTGAAAAAGAAGATTACTGAAATCGCCTGAGCGATTTCTTCATC
>SAAM01000557.1 GCA_009929415.1 Clostridia bacterium
ATGAACCTCAGATTTCCCCAGATTTCATCTCTGAAAATCTTTCCTGCGCCAACGCCCAGACATGTTTCTGGCTGACTCACATTCATTTTAGAATATCTTGTGAGTTTCTGTGCAAAACATGTTATAGATCCATCAAGTTCGGCAGAGCTGTCACATTCATCAGTAATTATATCTACGAGGTTTGCCTGACCAAGTTCCGCCGAAGCCAGCAAAATCTGTCTCAGGTTCGGCTCATATAGTAGCGGTCCTGATATAAGATACCCAATCTGCTTTCCAGGAAATGCAGGCTGATGCGTCTTATAAAAGCTCCGATCAAGAAAATTCTTCCACCTTGAAGAAAAATATCTGTCCTTCATTGTCAGTGCAAAAACAATGATATCCGCTTTCTTTAATTTATCTTCGTATACAACTCTAACATCGTCTTTCCCGTCATAGACACACTCGTTGTCCATTCCACATTTCACACATCCCAGACAGCCGCCTGGAAGCGCTTGACCATGTTTTGAAGATTATCGGACATGCTCGCAGTATCAGTAAGAATAACCAGCTTGATATTATCTGAGTCAGCAATGTCTTCTACAATATCATCCGACTTGTATTTCAGCTCTGTCTGATTGAGTTTTGGAAATACTTTCGAAGTCTGGACCTTGTTTTGGAATGCATAGATGACATTTTCCATGAAATCCTTTAGATTCTGACGCTCCTGCGCATCCATAAGGTCCTGCATTTCTGCAGAAAAAGACCTGACAAAGTGCATTCCCAGATCTTCGCAAATTCCCTGTATATAATTGTGAGCCGTATAGTCAAAAAAATGAATAGAGGTTGAAAAAGAGGCAGTATATTTCTTATCAAAAACATCCTGCATTATTTTCTATATGGTGTATATTCTGCGCAATATGCTTTACATTAAAAGAATACTGTGGAAACACAACTTGCAGATATTTTATTGATGCCATTGTAACGCTTTTATCACCTTTGGGGCTTCCGTTAAGCACAAGGATATTCATATTTTTCTCCGTTTCATTATTGATCTAATGGCATACATTTCACATTTACTTATTTACAAAAATCTCCATTCTCCTGTCCACCCTGTAAGAAAAACTCACAGCCTCTTCAAATCCTGCAGGAATTTTTATGGAAAACTGAATCTGTGATGAAGATATCTTCGTGAATTTGTGCGATGATGCAATCATCTCCCACATCCCATAAAGGAAGGGCTCAAACCGTATCTCGGCTTCTTCAGTCTTGTGATTTCTGATGATGCATTCGCAGACATAGTGATCAAACCCGCCCACCTTTTGCCTGTCAATTGCGTTATATTCAAAAACTATGTCAAAAGCCTTGCCCAGAGAAAGAATTACTATTTCGTCCTTTGCCGTATGATTGATCTCGTCTTCGCCAATAAATTCAAGGCTGTAGTCTTCTTCATTGTGCTTGTAGAACTTCACCTTTCCCGCAGGCACAGGAT
>SAAM01000085.1 GCA_009929415.1 Clostridia bacterium
GACAGTAAAGGAGGGATATTTTGTTTAGCTTGAACGACTGCATTGGTTTTATAACCAACATTGCATCAAAAAGACTGTCAGAGGAATTCAACAGAAGACTTGAATCCTATGGAGTTACAAGAGTCAACTGGATAGCTATTTATTATATAGGCGATAATGACGGGATATCTCAGAGAGAGCTCGCAAATAAAATGGATGTCAACGAATCTTCAATAGCAAGGCTTCTGGACAGGATGGAAAAGGAAGAGCTGACTGTGAGAAAAAAAGATCCTCATGACAGAAGGACTGCAAGGGTATATCTTACAGAAAAAGGTGAGAAGCTCAGAGTAAGCCTCATACCTCTGGCGGAAGAGTTTCAAAATGATGTAACAAGAGGCCTTTCATCAGATGAGCTTGAAACCTTCAAAAAAGTTCTGGATAAAATGGTGGATAATCTATAAAAGCTGTTGACGATACCATTAATTAGTGGTATCATTTTTTCAGAAGCATACTTGCTATAGCAAATATTGTTATAGCAAACGTTGCTATAACAAATATAAAAACCGGAGGAAGAATATGAAAAAAGATGTAAGAGCAATGCTGAATGACTTTACAGGTGGCCTTGGAGTAATGGCAGAGACAAATGGGGAAAGTGTAAGTGCTTTCATGAATCTTCTAGGAACAAATTACGCACCAGGAGCAGTAGACGTAAAGACAAAAGAGCTTATAAGTGTAGGAATAGGCGCATATAACAGATGTGAATACTGCATTGTATTCCATGTATACAAGGCTCTTGAGGCGGGCGCTACAAGAGAAGAGATAATTGAAGCAGCTATGGTATCTGTTGCATTTGGCGGCGGACCTACTATGGCATATACTGTGACTCTTCTGAAAGATGCGATTGACGAGTTTGAAAAGGATTTCAAATAGCAGATAATTCATATCCGCTTACTTATAACAACTACGGCCCTGTACTTTAAAAAAGTACGGGGCAAAAATTTGAGGAGAAACATATGGAAATAAAATTAAAGAGCATAATGGGCAAGGATAAAACTGCGATTGTGGGCAAGCTGAATGTCTCAGTCGGGGACACTATAGAAACTGGCCAGGTCATTCTTCAGCTTGAAACCAAGAAAGGGAACAGCCCTTTAAAATCGGAAATAAGCGGCACTGTAGAGGAGATACTGATTTCAGAAGGCCAGACGGTTGAAATTGGTCAGACGCTGCTCTGCGTAAAGTCTGAATCTGGAGGAGAGACTGTACCAAAGCTGGATTACTTTGCTGGAATGATAAACGGTAAAAAGGAAGATATAAATGCAGATATACTTATAATAGGTGGTGGACCGGGCGGCTATGTAGCAGCTATACATGCGGCAAAAAATGGAAGAAAAGTCGTTTTAGCTGAAAGAAAGGCAATGGGAGGGACCTGCCTGAATGAGGGATGCATACCGACAAAAGCGATCGTGAAATCGGCAGAACTCTATGAACATATAAAAAATGCTAATGAATTCGGGCTTGAGGTAAAAGACGCCAGAGCTGATATGAGCAAGATCATAGATAGAAAGAATTCCATAAAAGACACGCTTGTATCAGGCATAGAATACCTGATGAATAAGAATGAAATAAGAGTCATTAAAGGCAGCGCATCATTTGTCGATGAAAGGACAGTATCAGTAAAGTCAGGAAGAGATGAATACACTGTAGAAGCTGAAAATATAATAATAGCGACAGGGTCAACTTCCTCCACTCTAAAAATCCCTGGAATAGACAATGAATTCGTTATGAACAGCACGAAGGCACTTGACTGCAGGGACAATATGGACTGCGTAACAATAATCGGCGGCGGAGTAATCGGCATGGAGTTCGCATTCATATATTCCAATCTCGGAATGAAAGTAAACGTGGTTGAGTATTTTGACAGGGTTCTTACAATGGTAGACAGCGATGTATCTGAGGAAATCTGCAAAATAGCAAAGCAAAGAGGAATAGGTATACACACTGGCTCGAAAGTTACAAGAATAGGAAGAGAAGAGAATGGAAAGGCAGTGGTATTTTTTGAAAAGGATGGCACTGAAAGATTCATAACAAGTGATAAGGTGCTTGTAGCGACAGGAAGAGAGCCTGATGTTCAGGGACTCGAGCTTGAAAATACAGGTGCAGCTGCAAATGAAAATGGCAGGGGAATAGCGGTTGACAGCGGCATGAGAACATCTGTAAAGCACATATATGCGATTGGAGACGTGAACTCGAGGATGCAGCTTGCCCATGTAGCTTCTCATGAAGGAATGGTCGCAGTGGATAACATACTTGGAAAAGATGCACATATGGATTATACGGCAGTACCGAATGTCATATTCACATCTCCGGAAATAGCGAATGTAGGACTTACGGAGGATGCGGCGCTCAGAGAAGGCCTCAACATAAGCGTAAGCAAATTTCCTTTTGGAGCTAACGGCAAGGCTCTCACCATGGGAGAGTCAGAAGGCTTTGTGAAGCTTATAAAGGACCTTGATACAGGTGGAATAATCGGAGGCGCGATTATTGGCCCCGAAGCATCCGCGCTCATAAGCACGCTCACGATGATTATCAACAGTCGCATAAGCGAGGAGGAGATAATCCATACTGTATTTGCGCATCCTACAACCGGAGAGTCGATACATGAGGCCGTACTCGGGCTTGGAAAAGGAGCCTTCCATTATCATGAATAGGTGCATCATCTCAAAAGAGAGCGACCCATATTATAATCTGGCTCTGGAAGAGGAACTGCTAAGAAATGTGGATGACGATGAGATCATATTCTATCTCTGGCAGAACTACAGAACAGTTGTAATAGGAAGAAATCAGAATCCCTTTCTTGAATGTGACATCGACCGTATGAATGCAGAGGGCGTAAGGCTCGCAAGGAGGATATCCGGTGGCGGAGCGGTATATCATGACCTGGGGAATCTAAACTTCACATTTATTTCAAAAGAGAAAAGCAGTGATATCAAGAGGCAGATTGAAGTAATAAGGGCAGCAGTAGAGAGTTTTGGAATAAATGCGCAATTCTCTGGAAGAAATGATCTTCTCTGTGATGGCAGGAAGTTCTCGGGGCACGCATTTTACAGTGAAGATGAAAACTGCTTCCATCATGGAACCCTCATGATAGATGTGGACAAGTCCATGCTGGGGAAGCTGCTGAGGCCTTCAAGGCTTAAGCTTGAGGTAAAAGGCATCACTTCTGTAAAAAGCAGAGTGGTAAACCTTAGTGAAATCTGTTCAAATATTACTGCTGAGAATATGATAGAGGCGCTGAAGGACAGCTTTGAAAGTGAATACGGAGAATTGCAGGAATATATTGAATACAGCAGGGAGAATTTTATTCCCGCTATGACAGGTAGATACAGTGATCATGACTGGATTTACGGAGAGAGTCCGATCTATGATGCTGAGATCGAAGTCGCTGCAGATTATGGCAATTTCCGAATGCTTGCTCAGGTAGAGGATGGTATTATAAAGAAGGCAAAAATCTATACAGACAGTCTTCTCAACTTTAACCACGATGAAATTGAGGCCGAGATGTCAGGGACCTATTTTCATGAAGCGGCGGATATTCTGAAACGAACAATTGAGAAACTACATGGTTTTTCCATGGACATATAATTACCAATCAAAGGCGTCATTTCTTTTAAAGAGATGGTGCTCTTTTGATTTACATAAATGATCAGTTTGTGATATTGTAAGACTGTGAAATACAATCAGGCAAGGAAAATGTTTTTTCTGAACAAAATATTCAAAATTTATTAAAAATTCTTGAATTAATTTTTTTGGTACGATATAATATGAAACATTAAACGGGAGAAAAAGACATATGAAAAAGGAACTGAAGATATTTGCCATTGCAGTAGCATTTGCAGGTTTTGCAGGAGGAATTGACGGCATACTGGCGAATTATTTTAAAGAAGCTTATGATGTGACCGCATTTCAGAGAGGATTTATTGAGTTTCCAAGAGAACTGCCGGGGGTGCTGGGAGCCTTCGTAATAAGTGCTCTGGGATTCATGGGAGATATAAGGATAGCTGTGATTTCACAGCTGCTTATGGCCATAGGGATGATGATACTGGGACTTTTCACCCCGGGCTTTGGGCTGATGCTTGTATTTCTTTTTATTTTCTCACTGGGGCAGCACATATATATGCCGCTTCATGACGGGATAGCAGTGTCTCTTTCTGAAAAGGGAAGAGAAGGAAAGACACTGGGAACTCTCAGCGGCATAAAGGTTGCGAGTGCAATGGTGGCTTCAGTTGTTACTTTTGCAGGATTCAGGTATGAGCTTTTCAGCTTCAAAAATCCTGTAATCCCGTTTTTGCTTGTAGCGGTGACTTCGGTGCTGGGAGCCGGAGCTATGATATATCTCTGCAGGTATGTAAAGGTTCCGCACAGGGATTCACTCCCTGGAAAGATAAAACTGAGAAAAGAGTACAGATACTACTATGCACTTGCCATACTCAACGGGGTGCAGAAGCAGATAATGATAGTTTTCGGGCCGTGGGTGCTCGTCGATCTTCTTGGAGCAGGAGCAGACCATATGTCGCTTCTTGTGATAATGACCTCTCTCCTTGGGATGATATTTCTTCCTTTTATAGGAAGATGTATTGACAGCTTTGGCATAAGAAAGATACTCTATGCGGACGCGTTTTCGTTCATCTTCGTGTATGCGCTTTATGGCATGCTGTGCAGCGCCATAATAGCCGGGGCGGTATCGCTAAAAGTCGGCATGATACTTGGGGGCACAATGTTCATATTTGACAGGATGAGCATGAACCTTGGGATGGTAAGGACAATGTATCTTAGAAATATAGCAGTTGATAAAAATGAGCTTACTCAGACTATTTCGCTTGGGATAAGCATGGACCATGTAGTAGCTATAAGCTGCGCCATGCTCAGCGGTTACATCTGGAGCAGCGTAGGTCCGCAGTATGTATTTTATTTTACAGCGGCACTTTCGGTGCTGAATCTCCTGATTGCAAAAACAGTGGAGATAAATGAATAGAGCGAAATAAATAGATAATTAAGAAAAGGAGAAATGAATATGCTTACACTTGATAAAATATATCATGCAGCTTTTGTATTAAAAAATGTAGTGAGGAAGACTGATCTTATTCATGCTCCTAATATAAAGGAAGGCAGCAATATCTACCTGAAGACGGAGAATCTTCAGGTGACGGGATCCTTCAAGGTAAGAGGTTCTTATTACAAGATATCGCAGCTGACAGAAGAAGAAAAGGCAAACGGAGTTATCGCCTGCTCGGCAGGAAATCATGCTCAGGGAGTTGCGCTTGCTGCAGCTACTGAAAATATAGAGTCTCTAATATGCATACCGGATCTGGCCCCTATCTCAAAGATAGAAGCTACCAGAAAATACGGAGCTCAGGTGGAGCTTGTGAATGGGGTATATGACGATGCGTACAACAGGGCATGCGAGATAAAGGAAGAGAGGAACATGACCTTCATACATCCGTTTGATGACGTGGATGTAATCGCGGGTCAGGGCACCATAGGGCTCGAGATCCTGGAGCAGCTGGACAGCGTAGATGCGGTGGTAGTTCCGATTGGAGGAGGCGGGCTGATTTCTGGAGTTGCCTATGCAATAAAGACGCTCAAGCCTCAGTGCAAGATATACGGAGTACAGGCGGAGGGAGCTCCATGCATGTACAAATCGATAGAATCTCAGAAGCAGATAACTCTTGGCAGCGCTTCGACCTTTGCAGACGGGATTGCAGTCAAAAAGCCGGGTGAGCTTACCTTTGACATATGCTGCGGCTATGTGGATGAGATAGTTACGGTCACGGATGATGAGATAGCAGCAGCGATACTGATGCTAATGGAAAAGCAGAAGCTCGTTTCAGAAGGAGCCGGGGCAGTTTCAGTGGCGGCGGTCATGTTTGACAAGATAAAGACGCAGGGAAAAAATACGGTCTGCATAGTTTCAGGAGGAAACATAGACGTAAACATACTCTCAAGAGTCATAACCAGAGGACTCGTCACAAGCGGAAGGCTTTCGGATCTTACGCTGGAGCTTATAGACAAGCCAGGACAGCTCGAGGGAGTTGCAAAGACTATTTCTCAAAAAGGCGGAAACGTGATAGCTGTTCATCATGACAAGGCAGAGCCTAACATGGCGATAAATGCGTGCCTTCTAAAGATGACTATGGAAACCAGGAATTTTGAGCATATAGAGGAAATAAAGAACAGCCTTAGTGCAAACGGATTCAGGCTGGCGCCTTCGCCGTCGGATTACTGCATAAGAACGGTATAGAAAAATGATGCATGGAGACCTGCATCAGAAATAAAAGAGGAACAGGAACTGGTTTGTAGACTCAGTTCCTGTTCCTTTTTGCTTATTTATCATGGACATGTTATTTGCTGTGCATTTTTGCGGCACTTGGACAGCTGCTGCAGCCTCCGCTGCATCCTGCGCATCCTTTGCCGTTCTTCTTATCCTTGTAGAGCTTGTACAGCGCGAGGCCGAAAAGTCCGAATACAAGTGAAGCGATTATGAAAGTTGCCATCTAAAGCCTCCTTAAACCTCTGCATTTCCCAGAGGAGCCAATGAAGATCTCAGCTTTCTGCCATTATCAGGAGCAGAAGGCTTTCTCAAGATCATGTATATAACAGCGGCAAAAACTGCCAGAGATATTATCGTCATTACAGTCATTCCGCCTCCTGTGAAGAACAGCGCGAACTGGTAGAATATGAATGAAACAGTATATGCAAATCCAGTCTGGTATATTATTGCAAACCATGTCCATCTTGCGCTTGCCATCTCTCTTCTTATGGCACCGATCGCCGCGAAGCAAGGGGCACACAGAAGGTTGAACAGAAGGAACGAGTACGCTGATATCTGAGTGAAGGATGATCCCATCGCAGTCCATATTTCGGCGCCATTTTCTGCGACCTCTTCGAATCCAAGCAGGACTCCGAAGGTTCCTACTACGTTTTCCTTTGCGATAAGCCCGGTTATGGTTGCGACTGCAGATTGCCAGTCTCCAAACCCTATCGGTGCAAATACTGGGGCAATAAGGCCTCCAAGGAACGCAAGTATAGAATCAGAAGTATCAGTCATGCTCAGAGTGAAGTCAAATGAGCTCAGGAACCATATAGTTCCACTCGCAAGGAATATGATAGTCCCTGCTTTTTTTACAAATGATTTTCCTCTGTCGATCACATGGAGAAGCACGTTCTTCATAGAAGGCATGTGATATGCAGGCAGCTCCATTACGAAAGGAGAAGGATCTCCGGCGAATCCTCGCGTCTTTTTGAGTATTACTCCTGAAACTATTATTGAAGCTATGCCTGCAAAATATGCAGACGGAGCTATCAGTACAGATCCAGGGAAGAGAGCTCCGGCGATAAGTGCTATTATAGGCAGCTTTGCAGAGCATGGAATGAATGAAGTAGTTATTATGGTCATTCTTCGGTCATTCTGGTTTTCTATCGTACGCGAGGCCATTATACCAGGTACGCTGCATCCGGTACCTACAAGCATAGGTATGAATGATTTTCCTGAAAGGCCGAATTTACGGAATATCCTGTCCATTATGAAGGCTATCCTTGCCATGTATCCGCATTCCTCAAGGAGTCCAAGCACAAAGAACAGTACGAGCATCTGAGGAAGGAATCCGAGGACTGCACCGACCCCGCCGATTATTCCATCAAGTATCAGAGATGACAGCCACGGAGCGCTGTTTACAGATTCAAGAAAACCTTCTGTCGCAGGCGGGATGATTTCT
>SAAM01000558.1 GCA_009929415.1 Clostridia bacterium
TTCAAAGGATAATATATCTCTTATTACCATTGAATTTGAGTATGGGACAAATATGGATGAGGCTGTAAATGATGTCCGGTCGATTCTGGATATGCAGCGGAACTATCTGCCGGAGGAGTGCGATAACCCTATAGTCTTTAAGTTCAGCTCGGATATGATGCCTATTATGTTTATATCCGCAAACTCAGATGTGAGCTCAAAAGGGCTCTACAAAATTCTTGAAGAGAAGGTTGCAAATCCTATTAACAGAATAGACGGGGTTGCATCTACATCAATTTCCGGCGCACCACAGAGGGAGATTCAAATCTCTACGGACCCAAATAAGATGCAGGCTTATGGTATTACAGTTGAGCAGGTTGCGAATCTTATTGCAATGGAGAACCGTAATATCCCCGGAGGTACTATTGATGTGGGTACAGATACCTATTCACTTAGGGTAGATGGTGAATTCAGAGAGAGTGACGAGATAAAAAACCTTATTGTAGGCAGCTATCTGGGAAGAAGTATCTATGTCAGGGATATTGCAGTTGTAAAAGATACACTCAAAGAGCGTTCAACAGAGGTATATACTAACGGAGAGAGGGGTGCAACACTGGTTGTGCAGAAGCAATCAGGTGCAAATGTGGTTGATATTGCAGACAAAATCCTTAAGGAATTGCCGGTGATACAAAATTCACTGCCGCCGGATGTTAAACTTGAGGTTATTCTTGATACATCTGAGTTTATAAAGGATAGTATTGGATCTCTAACGGAGACAGTACTTCTTGCAGGCCTCTTTGTAATGATTGTTGTACTCTTCTTCCTTGGAAGATGGCGTGCCACTTTTATAATTATCCTTACTATTCCGGTATCGTTAATAGCTGCTTTTATATATTTAATGATTACCGGAAATACTCTCAACATTATATCCCTAAGCTCTTTGTCCATCGCAATTGGTATGGTTGTGGACGATGCTATAGTGGTGTTGGAGAATATTACAACGCATATTGAAAGGGGCAGTAAACCCAAAGATGCTGCAATATATGCAACAAATGAGGTGGCTGTGGCTGTAATTGCTTCGACTTTAACAATTATATCGGTTTTCTTCCCTCTTACAATGGTGTCCGGACTGGCCGGGATTATGTTTAAGCAGCTTGGATGGATTGTAACAATCATAATTACTGTATCAACAGTTGCTGCGCTTACCCTTACGCCAATGCTCTCATCAATGATTCTAAAGCAGGATCCAAAGAGGTCAAAATGGTTTATGTTCTTCTACTCTCCAATTGAAAAGGGTCTTGATGGACTTGATAACTGGTACGAGAGACTTTTAAGAATGGCAGTAAACTACAGATATGTTGTGATAGCTATATCGGCTGCAATTTTCATAACCAGCCTTATGTTGCTTTCAAAGGTGGGTACAGACTTTTTCCCTGAATCTGATAACTCTCAGATAGCAATTACGGTTGAGTTGCCTGTGGGCTCA
>SAAM01000559.1 GCA_009929415.1 Clostridia bacterium
AGGAAATCCGGCAGATCTTGTCATATTCGCAGTCAAATCTACAAAGCTTGAAGAAGCCTTGAAAACGGCAAAAAACGTAATAGGAGAAGATACTGTCATAATATCTGTATTAAACGGGATATCCAGTGAGAAGATAATCGCCTCAGAATATGGAAGCGAAAGGATAATTCACTGCGTGGCGCAGGGGATGGATGCGGTAAAGCTTGGAGATGAGCTTACGTATTCGAAGATGGGAGAGCTTATTGTTGGAACTCCTGGGGCAGAGAAAGAGAAGCTCGAAAGGCTTGAAGCTCTCTGCAGCTTCTTTGAGCAGATAGAGCTCCCGTATACAAGAGACGAGAACATAATCCACAGGATGTGGAGCAAGTTCATGCTAAACGTAGGCGTAAACCAGGTAGTAATGGTAAATGAGGGCACATACAGGACCATACAGCAGCCTGGAGAAGCAAGAGAAATGATGATAGAGGCTATGAGAGAGGTAATAAAGCTGTCTGAATTCGAGGGAGCAGGAGTTACTGAAAAGGAGCTGCAGGAATATGTTGATCTCGTAGACACTCTTCATCCCGACAAGATGCCTTCGATGAGGCAGGACGGGATAGAAAAACGCAGATCGGAAGTAGAGCTCTTCTCGGGCACCGTAATAAGACTGTCTGAGGAGCATGGCATAAAATCTCCTGTCAACGAGATGCTCTACAGAAGGATAAAGGAAATAGAGAGCAGCTATTAATATCAAGTCATGATATTGATGGCTCTGAGGCTACGAAATCGGAATGGCCAGCCCTGACTGAAGCTTAAATGCATAAGGTCGGGGCTTTTTTTGTGCCTCCAGGTATTTTCTCATAAAAAAATATTTTACAATAGCTGCAAAATGCGTTAAGCTGTTTTATATACAGGAAATGAAGCAATCAATATGAAACGAGGACCAAATGAATAACATCAAAGCAATCAGAAAAAACATGGCAGGGATACTGATATGCACTCTGATCGCGGTTCCCTCCTGGATTCTGGGATCACTGTATCCGGTCGCGGGGGGACCGGTAATTGCAATAATATCAGGCATGCTGCTTGCCATGCTTATAAAAGACAGATCCAGGTATGAAGCGGGGCTCAAATTCACATCAAAGAAAATCCTCCAGTACGCAGTGATACTCCTTGGGTTTGGGCTTAACCTTAATGTGATACTTGAAACCGGGATGCAGTCCCTGCCGATAATACTGATGACCATAACTGCATCTCTGCTTACAGCATACATGCTCCAGAAGGTGCTCAAGATTCCTCCAAAGATATCCACGCTTGTAGGGGTAGGGTCATCAATATGCGGAGGATCGGCCATTGCAGCGGCAGCGCCTGTCATAGATGCAGATGATGAAGAAATCGCTCAGGCGATTTCAGTAATCTTCTTTTTCAACGTTATTGCTGCGATAATATTTCCGAATCTCGGAGCTCTTATCGGATTCTCACAG
>SAAM01000086.1 GCA_009929415.1 Clostridia bacterium
CTGATCATACCCGTAGAAAGCCTGGAGAGCCTTAGATCCATAAAGCCGGACTATGAACTCATAACAGAGCTCAGCAGGAAGTACGACATAACAGGATACCATGTATTCACCCTTGAAACCGAAGATGAGAACAATACAGCTCAGTGCAGAAATTTTGCCCCACTGTTTGGAATAGACGAAGAATCTGCGACAGGAACTTCAAGTGGAGCCCTGGCAGGATATCTTTATGAAAACAATCTCAAGTCAAGAATAAGACTTAATGGAACGATAAACATGAAATTTGAGCAGGGATACACCATGGACAGAAAATCCCTGATAAGTACGAGCCTTGATCTAAGGGTCAGAGCCGGTGAAACTGCTGTAGAGGCGGTAAGAGTCGGAGGGAAAGCGATGGATCTTGAAGAAATTACAGTTGAATTGTAAAAAAAAAAGAAAACCTGTGCAGCAAATCTTCAGTAAAAAGGACATTCCTTTCCTGAGATTCTGACACAGGTTTTTAGATTTTAAGATATGGACTGAGACACGATTGCCTCAAACTGAGGGAGCTCAATATTCTTGAAATCTTCCCATTCTTCTATGGAAGAACATGACTCCGCTATTGAGAGCACAAAATTTGCGATCTTTGCACATACGGAAAGGAAATTATCCTCATAGATGATCTTGATTGTCCCCACATCTGCAAGCGCGCTTGCGATGGCAGTAAGTACATCATCCTTTATATAGGACGCGTCTGAGGAGCTGAATTTGTCAAATATAGGCTGATAGAGGTCCGCATCGGCATATCTGGCTTTTATTATTGAAAGAAAACGCTCAAAGTCATCTATGTTGCTGCCCGGCTCTATCTCAAAAAGAATCTTGAAGAACACGTTCCATTCAAAATCTATATTGATCATCTCAAGCAGCTTGCTTCCCAGGATTTCTCCAAACCTGCTCTTTGGCTTGAACTTGTGCTCGAAATATATAGGCGTCTCGAAATCAATGAACCTCTTGGATATGAAGTTTATCCTTGTGAGGAGCTCCAGCATGGTCTGGCTGGAAAGGTTCTGGTATACGATTTCGTTTTTTACGAATATATACTGGCTAAGGATGTCACATGCTTTTTTAAAGTCTATGGTGAACCCTATATTCTCATGCATCTTTTCGATGAATATGTCGTTTATGGATTTGGCAAGTATAAGCTTCGAAAACTCTTCGTTTAGGACCTTGTCCGGATTTTTCTGAGAGTTTGAGACTGTATTCATCTGGTTGTAGATGAGCGCAATCTGCCTGTCTATGGACTCGAGATTCTGATGGATAGAACTGAGCATATCTCTCATGAAGCTGTCAATCAGGAGGTAGCTGTTGTTCTTATATATTATTTCATGCTCTATATCAGACCAGAATGAATGGACAAGAGACTTTATCTGAAGCTCGAAATTGATTTTTTCACCGTATGAATAGTAATGTCCGTCGACTCTGTAAATCGAGAATCCGTTCTTCTGCTTTTGTGGCTGAGGCTCAGCAAGATTAAGGTATATCGGCATATTCTTAAGCTCAGGGTTGTAGTACCAGCCGTCGACATCGGTTGATGAGAAAAACTTTTTAATTATCTCAAAAATATCATTTTCCTCATGAACAAAACGGCAGAAGATCATTACTCCTATAAGATCAGGAAGATTGTCCAGGATATCCTCTGAAGTCTCATGCTTCTGATAAAGCTTGTTTCTCAGAATCTTCTCTCTCAGGCTTTTGGATGATTTTACCCTCCTGTTGACACTCACGATGGGCTGGATATTTTCATGCATGAGCGCTTCGAAAAAAGCAGATAACTTATCAGATACAGATTCATAATGGGGCGACATCTCTTCGAGAATGTTAACTGTTCTGTCAATAGTTTCAAAAAACGATAGTTTCATGGAAACCTCCCTTTGATTATATTCTAAACCTATAAAATCATTATATAACAAAATATAAAAATGTTCCACAGATATGGATAAAATAAGACTTACATAAGAATTTAACAACTCTTTTGATATAAACAGTAGCTTTAAATGTAAAATTGATGTAAAATAAGTATCTGGAGGGATGATATGAGAAGAGAAAAAAACAATTACTATCTCGACATAGCGGAGGCAGCAGCAAGCAGAGGAACCTGTCTCAGAAGAAACTATGGGTGTATAATCGTTAAGAATGATGAGATAATTTCAACCGGATATTCTGGAGCTCCAAGAGGAAGAAAGAACTGCACTGATCTTAACTACTGCTACAGAGAATCTCTTCAGATTCCAAGAGGACAGATGTATGAAAAATGCAGATCGGTACATTCTGAAATGAATGCGATAATTTCTGCGCCAAGAAAAGACATGATCGGAGCAAGCCTCTATATGGTAGGAAAAAATTATGCAGACGGAAGCATAGTGGAAAATGCCAATTCCTGCTCTATATGCAAAAGGCTCATAATAAATGCCGGGATTGAAAAAGTGTACATAAGAGACACGAAAGATGACTACAGGATAATATCGGTAAGCGACTGGATAGACAATGATGACAGCCTTATCGAGGATATAAATGCTGGATATTAATTCAAAATTAATTAAAATATAAAAATAAAAGAAGTAATATGACAAATTATTGAGGTGTAAAATGACAAAACCAATTTTAGCTTTTATAGTAAGCGCACTTGTGTGCTATTTTATAACGCCACTCGTTATAAACCTTGCTTACAGGATAGGAGCGATTGATGTACCTAAAGACAACAGGCGCGTGCACAAAAAGCCGGTTCCAAGGCTTGGCGGACTTGCCATATTCACTGGATTCGGAATTTCTGCGATGATTTTCATTCAGCCTACACAGGAGCTTCTGGCAATAATGCTTTCGAGCCTGATAATGGTATGCATGGGAATAGTTGACGACACGACCCCGCTGAAGGCAAAGACAAAACTGTTCATACAGATACTCTGTGCAGCGATAGTTACCTGGGCAGGCGTAAGGATCAACTTCTTTACAAACCCTTTCAGGGCAGAGACTCTGGTAGTGCTTAAAATGCTCAGCATTCCAGTTACTATATTCTGGATAGTCGGCATAACAAATACGGTAAATCTCATCGACGGCCTTGACGGCCTTGCGGTAGGCATATCAGCCATAGCAGCGCTTACGCTGACTGCAGTTGCGCTGTTTTCAAAGCAGTATGCTACGGCAACGCTTCTTATGTGCGTCGCAGGCGGAGCGGTAGGATTTCTTCCGCACAACTTCAATCCGGCAAAGATTTTCATGGGAGATACAGGTTCGCTTTTTCTCGGATTCATACTCTCGGTAGCCGCAGTGGAGGGAACGATAAAGGGAGCTACTGTAGTAGCGGTTGTAATACCTTTATTTGCGCTTGCAATCCCAATACTTGATACAACCTTTGCAATAATAAGGAGATATCTGGCAGGAAAGCCTATAATGGAGGCTGACAAGGGACACCTTCACCACAGGCTGCTTGCAAAAGGACTTAGCCAGAAGAAAACCGTGGTGTTCCTTTATGCAATCGCAGCAGTTCTTGGGGCGAGCTCGCTTCTTATACTGAGATCGGATTATCTCGCAGCAGCGCTTGTAATAATCGCAGATGCGCTTCTGATACTTTTTGGTGTAAAGAAATTGAAGATACTGGAGGAAGTTAAGACAAATGAAAAAAATTAAAGTAGTAAGCATATTCGGCACCAGGCCGGAAGCAATAAAGATGGCTCCTCTTGTAAAAGAGCTTGAAAAGCACAGCGATGTAATCGAAAGCAAAGTTTTAATAACAGCACAGCACAGAGAGATGCTCGATCAGGTGCTTGACATATTCGAAATAAAGCCGGATTATGACCTGAATCTGATGAAGCATGGCCAGACCATAACTGACATAACCAGCGGAGTCCTAAAGGGTGTAGAAGAGGTCCTGGGCGAATACAGGCCGGATATCGTACTCGTACACGGAGATACCACCACTACATTCTCCGCAGCGCTCGCCGCGTTCTACCAGAAAGTGGCTGTAGGTCACGTCGAAGCTGGACTGAGGACTGGAAATATATATTCACCTTATCCTGAAGAGATGAACAGAATGCTTACAGGCAGGCTGGCATCATGGCATTACGCACCTACGGAGCTGAACAGAAAGAATCTGCTTGCCGAGAATGTAAGCGATGATAATATAATAGTCACAGGCAATACCGTAATAGACGCGCTCTATTATGTCACAGAAAAGGAATATGAATTCGAATCGGAAGAACTCAGAAAAATAGATTTTGAAAATGAAAGGGTAATCCTCCTTACATGCCACAGAAGAGAAAACTGGGGAGAGCCGATGGAGAATATATTCACTGCAGTGAGAATCATTGCAGAAAAATACCCGGATTCAAAAATCATATTCCCAATGCACAAGAACCCCCTTGTAAGAGATACAGCAAGAAGGATAATGGGAGAATCTCCAAACATAGTTCTTACAGAGCCTCTTGAATATCAGCCATTTGCAAAGCTCATGAGCAGATCATATCTGATACTTACAGATTCTGGAGGAATACAGGAAGAGGCCCCGGGACTTGGCAAGCCCGTAATAGTACTAAGGACTGAGACGGAGAGACCGGAGGCTGTAGAGGCAGGCACGGTTAAGGTTGCAGGCACGGATACTGATACAATAGTAGAAATGGTCAGCGCTCTCATGGACAGCAAAAAAGAATATGAGGCGATGTCAAAGGCCAACAACCCTTATGGAGACGGCAGGGCATCACAGAGGATAGTGGAGAATATAATAAAGACATTCAGATAGAAAAAGTTCAGCAGCTGATTTTACCGGTCAGAGGCTGAATTTTTTTTATTTTAAAACTTGCTCTTTTTGTGTAGACAAGCCGCGATATAAATGTTATCATATAGTTATAAAAATAACGTTAACGTTAACACGGTAAAAGCATAAAAATGGAGGAAGAACTTATGAAACAAAAGGTTGTAGAAATCAGTCAAGTAATGGATCTTGTAAAAGATGGAATGACCATAATGGTAGGAGGATTCCTTGCATGTGGAACTCCTGAAAAACTTGTGGACGCTATAGTTGAAAAGGGAGTAAAAGACATAACTCTTATCTGTAATGATACAGGATTTGTTGACAAAGGCGTAGGAAAATGGGTAGTTAACAAGCAGGTAAGCCACGTTATAGCATCACACGTAGGAACCAACAAAGAGACTGGAAATCAGATGAATTCAGGCGAGATGAAGGTTACGCTCGTACCACAGGGAACCCTTGCAGAGCAGGTCAGAGCCGGCGGATCAGGACTTGGTGGAATACTTACTCCAACAGGATTGGGGACTATAGTAGAAGAAGGAAAGCAGAAGATCACTGTAAATGGAACTGAATATCTTCTTGAGACTGCACTCAGAGCAGACCTTGCACTGATATTCGGAAGCATAGTGGACAAAAAAGGAAACATAGTGTACGAAAAATCAACAAGAAACTTCAATATGCTGATGGCGATGGCAGCGGACACTGTAGTTGTTCAGGCAAACAAGATAGTTGAAGTTGGAGAGCTTGATCCGAACATGGTAATGACACCAGGCGTATGCATAGATTATATAGTACAGGGATAAGGAGAGTATATAATGTCTAGAGAACTTATTGTAAAGAGAGTTGCAAGAGAATTGAAAGATGGAGACGTAGTAAACCTTGGAATAGGTATGCCAACGCTTGTTGCAAACTATATTCCTGAAGACATGGACGTTACATTCCAGTCTGAAAACGGATTTCTCGGACTTGGACCTGCTCCGGAAGCTGGATGCGAGGACGAATATATAGTAAATGCAGGAGCACAGCTTGTTACGATAAAACCAGGCGGAATGTTCTTTGACTCGGCTACATCATTTGCTATAATCAGAGGCGGACACGTTGACGTTACAGTACTTGGAGCGCTTCAGGTAGATGAAGAGGGCAATCTTGCAAACTGGATGATACCAGGAAAGATGGTTCCGGGAATGGGCGGAGCGATGGACCTTGTAGTAGGTGCAAAAAGGGTTATAGTTGCTATGGAGCACACTGCAAAGGGAGCACCGAAAATCCTTAAGAAATGCAGTCTTCCTCTTACAGCAAGCCACCAGGTTAACACTATAATAACTGAAATGGGAGTTATGGAAGTTACAGCAAAAGGCCTTGAGCTTGTAGAGATAGCAGAAGGACTCACTGTAGAAGAGGTTCAGGCTGCTACTGAGGCTACTCTTATAGTTTCAGCTAACCTTAAGACTATGGAAGTATAAAAACAGATACTGAGAATATGTTTACCAGGCAGGAGATGAAATCATCTCCTGCATTTTTTTGATACAATTCATTTGATATGGGGTAGAATAGTATATATAATTCTATATATAATTCTTAGAAAGAGGTACTTATATGAACGATGAGATGAAAGAGATTCTTGGGAGATATCCGAAAATGAAGGATATGCAGGATCTCAGGGAGATATTCTGGACAAATGACCATATGAAGAAATTTTATGAGGAATCAGGACGTCTAAAGGTGTCAAAGGACGACATCAGAAAGGCTTCTGAGAGGCTACAGAGATTTGCTCCATACCTTGCAAAGGTATTTCCGGAGACGGCAGCCGAAGGAGGAATAATCGAATCGCCGCTTAGGGATATACCGTCTATGAAAAAAATTATGAGCGATTATTTCTCTGCCGACATAAAAGGCAGAGTCATGCTCAAATGCGATAATGAGCTCAAGATATCGGGCTCTATAAAGGCCAGGGGTGGAATATATGAGATCCTCAAGCATGCAGAGGATCTGGCAATTGAAAACAATATGCTCAGCTACGATGACAATTACGAAAAGCTTGCAGATGAAAGTATGAGAGAGTTCTTCTCAAGGTATGCGGTGGCGGTAGGATCTACAGGAAACCTCGGACTCAGCATAGGAATAATGAGCGCCAAACTGGGATTCAGGGTAACTGTCCATATGTCAGCCGATGCAAAGCAGTGGAAGAAAGACATGCTCAGGAGCAAGGGCGTGGAGGTCGTGGAGTATGAGTCGGATTACAGCAAAGCAGTGGAAGAAGGTCGAAGACTTTCGGATCTCGATCCTATGAGTTATTTCGTGGATGACGAAAATTCAGTTAATCTGTTCATGGGATATGCCGTTGCAGCGCTAAGGCTGGAAAAGCAGCTTAAGGAAAAAGGGATAAGCATAGACTCTCAAAATCCGCTTTTTGTATATCTTCCATGCGGAGTAGGCGGAGGCCCTGGCGGCGTTGCATTTGGTCTCAAGACTATATTCATGGAAAATGTGCATTTCTTTTTTGCTGAGCCGACCCACTCGCCTTGCATGACTATGGGGTGCATGACGGGAACTCATGACAGATTCAGTGTCCAGGACTTTGGAATAGACAACATAACAAGCGCAGACGGACTTGCAGTAGGAAGAGCATCAGGCTTTGTAGGAAAGACGCTCGAAAATCTGGTGAGCGGATGTTACACGGTAACTGATGAAAACATGTTCAGGCTGCTGTACATGATGGCTGAAAATGAGCATATATATCTGGAGCCTTCCGCACTTGCAGGGGTGGCTGGGATATACAGGATGTTCAGCTCTGAAGAAGGCAAAACTTATCTCAGATCATCAGATTTAGAGGGCAGGGAAGATTCAATAATACATGTTGCATGGGCTACTGGCGGAAGCATGGTTCCTCAGGATATAATGAAGCAGTACTGCGAAACAGGAAAGAAACTTATTTAGATACAGAAAAAAGG
>SAAM01000560.1 GCA_009929415.1 Clostridia bacterium
CCGCCGAAATAATATGAGAAGGCCGAGACTATGTTGTTAGCCTGAAGGGAGTTGAATCCATAGGCAAAGCATGCAATCAGAGAGATAGAAAAAATTATTCCAAGCCATCTCTGTCCCAGGGCTTTCTGAATGTAATATGAAGGGCCTCCGCGGAACTCTTCGCCATGCTTTACTTTGTAAACCTGAGCCAGAGTGCTTTCAACAAATGCAGATGCAGATCCCAGAACTGCGATGAGCCACATCCAGAATACTGCTCCGGGACCTCCGGCAGAAATTGCCGTAGCTACTCCGGCGATGTTTCCAACGCCGACACGCGATGCGGTAGATATCATTAGGGCCTGAAAAGAGGATACTGCCGACTTGTTGTCATTTTTCTCCATTATCTGTTTTATCCCGTCAGGAAGCAGTCTGAACTGAACAAACCCTGTTCTCAATGTAAAGTAGATACCAACTATAACCAGAAGGCCAACAAGGATGTAGCCGTACATAAAGTCATTGATAGTACCAATGATACTGTTTAATAATTCCATAAAAATCTCCTTTAAATAATATTTTAATAATACTTAATTATGACAGTAAACATTATACCATCCTTCAAGATACAAATAAAGATAAAATTTTAAAACAATGAGGTGTATTATAAAAAATATTGCAATTAAAGTGATTTAATACACGATGTACAGTATGTGTACAAAAAACGCCGAATGAAACCATGAAACAAATCCTGCAAAAATGCATAATATATACAGAAAAAATGCAAAATACAAAATTTGATATTGAACAGCATATAAGTGTTAATGTATAATGAGGGGACTAAGATAAAATCATAACAAGATAAGAGGCGGATGAAATTGAAGAGACAGAAGAGCAGTATCTTTTTCAAAATGATAGTAATGATCCTGGTGCCTGTGATAATCACGCTTACGATAATGCAGGCGGTGCTCCTGAGAGAGGCGGGCGGAGAGCTTAACAATCTTAGCAGTCAGCAGGTGGGGGACAATTCGCTTATGGCCGCAAAGGACACAGAAGCGTTTTTCTACAAATACAGGATGATCTCAGAGCAGATGGCGGCAAATACATATGTGGCAGAGGTATTTACAAAGGTAAAAGACCCGACTGACAGAATTTCTGAAATGCCTCAGTATCAGCAGATATTGAGCGACATGAAGGATTCGGCATCTCTTGATACCGAAAACGTGCTGTTTACATGGTACGCAGATGCAGACACAAGTCAGTATATCCAGAATGATGGATTTGTGGCAAAGGCCGAGTGGGACGTTACCAGCAGGCCGTGGTACAAGGTAAAGGACCTCGGATCGACACTGCTTGTTCCGCCTTATGCAGATACATCTACAGGCAAGACCATAGTGAGCCTCGTATCCCCTGTCTTTGAGCCGGGCACCAGGAACGTGGTGGGATTTGCAGGGATAGACCTTCTTCTTGATACCCTCGGAGAAAACTT
>SAAM01000561.1 GCA_009929415.1 Clostridia bacterium
ATCAGGACGCTGTCTGGATATCTGGCCTTCATGTGCTTTCTGAGCTCTTCGATGAATATGTCCGGGAGCTCGTCTGCGACATCGAGCCTGAAGCCTGACGCACCAAGGCTGAGCCAGTGATTTATGACTGAATCCTCGTCCCTTATTATGAAGTCAAGGTAGCTTTCATCTTCTTCCTTTACCTTCGGAAGGGTATCTATTCCCCACCAGGACTCGTATTTGTCCGGATAGCTGGTAAAGCTGTACCATCTGTAGTATTTCGAATTCCTGCTGTTATAGGCTCCGTTTTCACCTTTTCCGTCTGAATCGTCATATCTTCTCTTCCTGTTGAAGTATATGCTGTCATCGCCGGTGTGGTTGAATACCCCGTCAAGGATTATCCTGATGCCCTTTTCTGCGGCGGCGCTGCAGAGCTTTCTGAAGTCCTCGTTAGTGCCGAGCAGAGGGTCAACATTCCTGTAGTCGGCGGTATCGTATCTGTGGTTGGAATAGGCCTCCGTTATCGGATTGAGGTATATGACCGTAACGCCGAGATCCGAAAGATATCCCAGCCTCTCCTGTATGCCGGCGAGGTTTCCTCCGAAGAAGTCGTTGTTCTTTACCACTCCGTTTTCATCTCTTCCGTCAGGCCTTCCTCCCCAGTCGCTCCTCAGGATATAGTCCTTGTCTATCTGAGGCGCTTCATAACTTCTGCTTTTCGCGAAACGGTCGGGGAATATCTGATACATAATCCCCTCTCCCAGCCACTTTGGGACTGAAAAATCCTTTCGGTATACAGTCTGCTGGTATTCCTGGCTCTGGTGGGTGCTCGTGAGCATCCTGCTGAGGCCGCTGGTGGTGATGGCCCGGATATGATAGAAGTAGAGTCCGGGGGTCTGCGGCGTCCACCTGAATTCATAGTAGTCAATGCCTGCCTTCATGGATATCCACTCTCCCTGTATCTCTTCACTTTTCCTGGTCTCATCATTTGATGCGACAAGCACTGCCTGGCACTGTCCAAGACTCCTCGGGATGCCTGCACGTATTACTATAGGGATGCCTTCGGCGGTCGCTCCGAATGGCGATTTAAAGAATTCATCCCTGGAGTCGTACTCTATCACTTTATTTTCCATTTATCGATTCAATCCCCCATATCCGCTGCGCATATTCGCCTACGCTTCTGTCTGCCGAGAATATCCCTGATTTTGCTATATTGGTAAGAGACATCCTTGTCCATCTGTCCCGGTCCTTCCAGGTTTCCTGGATACGACTGTGGGCATCCATGTAGGATTCGAAATCCGCAAGCACGAAATACTGGTCAGCGGGTCCTCCGCTGCCGCTTGTTATAAGGTTTGCAATCACGTTGAAGCACTCTCCGTCTATCTCGCATGAAAGCTGTTTCATTATCCTGTATATATGCTTGTCGTTCACCATGTAGTCATACGGGCTGTAGCTGTGAGAATCCCTGAGCCTCTGGACCTC
>SAAM01000562.1 GCA_009929415.1 Clostridia bacterium
ATGTCGTTCTGGCCCTTGATGATGACTTTCGCCTGTGCCGCCATGACTCTGTTCCTCCCGTGTATGGACAAAAGAAGAGCCTGCTCGGCGGCAGGCTCACTGGATTCGTTTCATAAGTTGTGTGTGGTTGTTTCTTCGGCCCCTGATGACGGGACACAAAAAAGCCCAGGGCCTCGGAGGCCTCTGGGATGTGATGCTGCCATGTGATCGATCAGGTCAATGGTGCTGGATCACCCTGCGGTTCATTCGTTGCTGGAGGGTTCTCTGCTTACCTTTTGGAAATCTGGAGGTCCGGGGATAACCAGTTCAATCATGAGATCATTTCAGGAGGTTATCCAAGACATCATATTTCTTATCTTTCGGCAGTTTGCAAAACTTCTGGGCTCCCGCTTTTCCCCTGTCATGGAGTTCGATGCACTTGCCAATTTGCCAGAAGCACATATCCATCAGCTTCATGGGCGGGTAGAACGTTAATGGGTCGTCCAAAGTAGCCAATGATATCCCCTCAAGAAGATGGTTGCTGATCTCATCCCAGTGGCTCCAATAATACTTCACGACTCCCGCATATGATTTCTTCCCTAGGCGTTGTGTCCCTCCGAAAGCCTTCATTGCATCTTTATAAAGCCTGTCTGTTGCAGGAATGCAACCGTAAGTACCTAGGAGAATCTTTGTAATAAGGGTTTCTGTTACGGAAGCGTAGTCCTTTTTATCAAGATCTTTCCTGGCTTTGCCATAATTGTAGGAGAGTATTAATGTCTTGTGGATCTTGTCTATCTCAGTCCAATACTCATTCAAGGTAGATTTATCTTGCTTCTCCTTCTGATGTTCTGGAAAAGTCCAAAGCATATTATATTCTTGACTGAGAATGATTTGTACATTATCCAAATGGGTTCTGTAATCCCTCTTGAAAAGGAATGAATTCCTGTACATACCCCAGCTGCCAAGGTAATTTGAAAGATGGAGGGCCAATAGGTCATAGTCAGGAGTAAGCTTCTTATCCAAGTCTTTGCGGGCTTTGGCGAATGCAAGGTAGCAATGTTCCCATGATCGGTACCGGTGATTTTTTCCTTTCGAATCTGTAAGGTACCTTGCGATGGCTTTGGCCGCATATTCAGGCTCCAGATTGATCACGTATTCCTCCTCGTTCCCTGCCAATATCTTGGCTGCTGGACTGGCAAATCATACCCGACACAAGTATGAGGCGTCAAAGAAAAACACCTGGGTTTGCAGCAACCCGCTGATCCAGGCCTCACCGATAAGACCTGCCCGAAGGCAGACTCAACGGCTGTGTTTCTGTGTCAGTTTCCTCGCCTGCTCATGCAGGTGCCGCCGGTAGTTGAGCTGGATGAGCTTGAGGACCTGCATCGTCATGTACGGCTGGTCCATCAGGGCGCCTGCGAACGGCAGGTGCCTGAAGTCCCCGCTCTCCGAGTCGCAGCAGGGAAGGAATACATCGG
>SAAM01000563.1 GCA_009929415.1 Clostridia bacterium
AAGCATAAGGCCGAAGAGTTCGCAGACAGGTTCTACAAGCGGGAAGAGGACTTCTTAGATTTCATAAACGACCCCGAATTCGCAGTGCCCGGGAGTTATAGCCAGACCTGGGAGTTCATAAGGCAGGAACGCAATTCCCTGAACAGACACAGCAACTTTCACCTCTATTTTGAAAGATATTGAATTTACTCTATTCGAAATAGTTAATATTGATTGAATAAAAGATTTTTTTGTGATATTATAAATATAATTATAAAAACTTCAGAGGGGGGAAACAAATGAAAAGACAGTTTAATAAGGCAGTTGCAGTAGCAACGTCTGCAGCACTGCTGCTTAGTTCGGCTATGCCAGTATTCGGAGCAGAAAGAGTTATCGACAGATTCACTGACGTATCAGGCCACTGGGCAGTGAGCGATCTATCAAGCATGGCAGAAAGAGGCATCATGGTAGGTTATCCAGATAACACCATGAGACCGCAACAGTCAGTAACAATGGCAGAATCAGTAAAGCTGATCAACAAGGCTCTTGAGCTCAAAGGCAGCGGAGATGTATCGCTTATAAAATATTCAGACGTTAAAAAAGATGCATGGTACTCAGGAGAGGTTGCAATAGCAATCGAAAACGGATACCTTTCAAAGGTAGCTCCGGGAGAAAAGCTGAACCCTAATGCACCGGCTACGAGAGAGCAGCTTTCATCAATGTTCGCTCAGGCAATGGAGCTAAAGGCAAAAGACCTTGCATCACTTGATAAATTCAAGGACAGCGCAAAGATATCAGCATCATTCAAGGCTGATATGGCAGCAGCAGTAGAAAAAGGACTTTTCGGCGGATACGAAGACGAGACGATAAGACCATCAGAAAAAGTAATAAGAGCTACTATGGCAGCAGTTGCCAATAGAACAATCCTGGACAGAGAGCTTGAGAAGACTCAGGGAATCGTTCTTGGAGCAAATGACATGCTGGTTGACAGCAACGGAGTTACAGTGAGCGGCAAGACTGTGGACACACTGTGGATATCACCAGTTAAAGGCGAAGGCGTTATTGTACTTGAAAACATAAACGCTAAAAAAGTCGTTATAAAGGGAGACAACACACAGGTTGAAATAAAATCTACAACAGCAGCTGTAAAAGAAAGAAGAGCAAAGGTTGCTGAGACAGGATCTTTCATAGGCGAGATAGAGATATTCGGAGCAAAGATAAAGCTTAGCGTAGGAAAAGGCTCAAAAATAACGCTTCTTACAATAAAGCCGGAAGCAAAGCAGGCAGTTATAGAAGGAGCTACTTCAACGGTTGAAAAAGTTGTGATAGCAGCAGACAACGTTAAATTCGAAATCGTAGGAGCAAAATTCGAAGTAGCCAAAGAAGTTACAGGCTCAGTGATAAACGGACAGTCAGTATCAGCAGACACTACAGGCAGCGTAACGACTGAAGGAATCAAGAAAGATTCTGCAGGCGG
>SAAM01000564.1 GCA_009929415.1 Clostridia bacterium
GAAGCCTTGTAACCCCATACTCAAAATTAATGTTCATGATTTCAGCCCTCTTCACTCTAAACTGGATATCTTGAGCAGATCTATGAGTCCCGGTCTTGTATCGTCTTCTCTCAGGTACACGCAGAGCTTTTCTGTGGCTCTTGATGTAGCTGTGTAGATAATGTTTATCATCTTTCTTGCATTGATTCTGTTTTCGATATTAAATGCATTGTATAGCACGTCTATCTGGCAGAAGAACACTATTTTGTACTCCAGATTGGTGACATTGTATATATTCGAAAGTGTCACGCCTGTACTTTTATACATGTTGTTGGTCTCATCGTCGGCAAAACTGAACACAATATCGTTCTCCTCGAGGTAGCTTTTTACCATGTGCTTGCTGTATACGTGTTTCTTGCCTCTGAGAACCTTCTGGTTGAAGGGATATATTATGCACATGTCCGAGTAGCTGTATCCCTGCTCAGTGTAAGTTCTTATATGCTCCACGATATTGCCCATCATTTCAGATGTAGAGCTGTATTCAATCGCCTCGACTTCTCCTATGACGCTGCTTTCTATCTGAAATGGAACGAAGTAGTCATTTTCATCCCCAAATTCAAGCAGGTTGAATTTTTCAAGGCTGCTCTGGAATCCCGTGTTGAAATTTCCTATTTCGATAGAGTTCCTGTAGTTTTTTCCAAATGTTATTATGTTGTCAAATGGATATTCTTCTACGGATACAGTCTTTTCTTCAAGGTGAGACATCTGTTTTGCCTTGTCATATGACACATACAGAAAATTTCTCGTTTTGTAGCTTATATTCCTTATGAACTCAAGGTCCTTGAGCTCAAAGTTTTCGGCCTCATCAATGAATACTCCCTTGAAATACCGTTTGTCCTTATATATCTGAGCTACCTTTGTGAACACCTTTTCAAATTCCCTGTTAAAGCTCTGCTTGCTCTTGTTGTTCAGCCTGAGGTTGTATTTCCTTCCCATGAGCAGTATCAGCTGATGATAGTTTATTACCCTTATGTTCTTCAGATCCGGATGAAGCGTCCTTATCTGGGATCCGATGTCATTTGAAAGCTGCTTGTCAAAGGTAATATATGCAAAATCGTCTTTCGGGTACAGCCTTGCAATCTTTATAAGCTTTGATATCATGGCTCTTGTCTTTCCTGTCCCTGATGAGCCTATCATCATGGTGGACCCGTATCTGAAGCTGTTGATGTTCTCGATCTGCGAACAGTCCATTGAGGTGGCTGTAAGCTCAAGGTTCTTATATTTTATCTTCTTCTGCAGAAGTGGGGTGTCTATCAGATTATTCGGCTGGCTCTTTATTACGAAATACTCTTTTGCGAGACCGTATAGTATATCATCTGTATCAAAATCCGTGTTTTCTGACAGATATGCCTTTATTTGTCTCTCACTGTTTATAAGCTGCTCAAAAGCGGCATTGTCAATTATGAAATCCTTC
>SAAM01000565.1 GCA_009929415.1 Clostridia bacterium
TATGCTCGTAAGTACTTCTATCCAACCATCAATACCTTTGCATGTTATAGAGACAAGTATGATGCTGCAGAGACTCCTGTAGCTCAGTATATTGCTGAACGTGTTCTTACACTTCCTCTCTATGCAGACCTTTCCTTGGATGACGTAGATAGAATCTGCTCTATTATTACGAGGTGAATAGTTGTATGATAAGCAATTGTAGCCATCTGAAGGGGGGGCTTCATCCTGACCCCACAAAGGAAAGAGACTCAAATCTAGAGCTCTTTCGAATTGTTTCAATGCTGGGAATCATTGCTCATCATTACGTGGTGAATTCCGGTCTTACTTCACCTAATAGCCCCTTATGGCAAAATGTCTTGTCTGGACCATCACTCTTTCTTCTCGTGCTTGGAGCCTGGGGGAAGATAGGGATCAACTGCTTTGTTCTCATTACTGGTTACTTCATGTGTCAGTCACACATAACAGCTAGGAAGTTCATCAAACTCTTGGCAGAAGTGATGTTTTACAACATAGTGTTCTACCTCGTCTTCTTGTTGTCAGGCTATGAAGCCTTCTCCCTCAAAGCTCTTATCAAGGCCTTGATGCCGATAACAAGCATAGCTCAGAACTTCACTGGAACATATTTAGTCTTCTTCCTGTGCATCCCGTTTCTGAATATCCTGGTGCACAACATGACAGAAATGCAGCATGCCAGACTTTTATTGTTAAGCAGTTTTATGTACATCTTTTTCGGAACCGTGAAGCTGCTACCAGTAACGATGAACTACGTGTCCTGGTACATAGTGCTTTTTTTCATTGCTTCTTACATTAGGCTCTATCCAAAGAAGCTTTTTGATAGTACTCGTTTCTGGGGTTGGATGACATCGATAACAGTATTGCTTAGTGCTGCATCAGTTGTAGCTTGTGCTTGGATGGGAACTAAGATAGGACGTAACGCTCCATTCTTCTTTGTATCTGATTCCAATACTTTCTTAGCTGTTGCTACCGGTTTGAGTTCGTTTCTGTGGTTTAAGAATCTGAAGATTAGAAGCCGCTTCATCAACATAGTCGCATCTACATGCTTCGGAGTCCTGATGATTCATGCAAACAGTGACACGATGCGTCAATGGCTCTGGCGTGACACTTTGAATAACGTTGGTATGTATGGAAAGCCAATGATGGTTTATCATGCAATTGGCTCTATCGTGGGAATCTTCACTGTCTGCTGTCTTATTGATCTTCTCAGAATTCGCTTCATCGAGAAGCCTTTTCTAAAGTTCTGGGATACGTGTTGGGATGGGATTAATAAATCCTTCACAAGTTTTGAGACCAAGTTCAGTACGAAGTTGAAAATACAAGGCTGAAACCAAGGGAGAGAAAACATGAAAGGAATCATTCTTGCCGGCGGAAAGGGAAGTCGCTTGTTCCCTATGACAAAAGCGGTTTCAAAGCAGCTCCTTCCAATCTACGACAA
>SAAM01000566.1 GCA_009929415.1 Clostridia bacterium
AATTCAATCAAGCGTGGAGTGATCACGACATGACTGACCTCATAAGATAAGTTGTTGTTCATCTTCAATTGTTTTGGATGTTAATACTACTTGTTTGCGCTGACCCAAGGGAACCGGGAAGTTATGGTCAACTTGTTTTAATTCAAATGTTGTTTATATAAAGTTTTGTGTTGCTCAATAATAGTTGGCGACAAGTTGCCCCGGTATGGAAGTAAGAGAGAATATCTCATCGGGACTTTCCACCATGTTTCTAATTCCACGAGAGGGATAGAAGATTGATGCTACCAGTAAAATTCCGAGTGCTACAGCCATAGAGAAGCAGTGAGGAATAAAGAGACCAACCAACACCAACGAACAGACCGATACCATTATCATACGTTTCTTTAGAGCGTATAATACCAACTCTGCCATGGAAAAGCGAATCAGCAGAGCCGTGATCAATAACGGTATAAAAGTATCGATGGCTGATATATGCGTCTGAATCTGTATGAACTGGAACAGGATAAGCAGAAGCATGACCAACTGCACATATAACCTTCTGGCAACATCATGAAAACACATTCTGCTATAAAAGGCATTCATCCACTTGCCATCCTTCTTGTAACAACGCAAAGCTGCCACGAGAATAAGGATAGGGAAAATCAATAGTAAACTATTCCAAATCATCTTTTAATGGTTGTTTATTGGTTCTTAAATTTTTATCATATACTTCTAACTCCAACTGAACGTAGCCCCACGATGCTTCCAAAACGATTGCTTCCACATCTTCGGGAGTTGGCTCCAGACACCGAATCCGACGGGCAAAACCAGTATCAGCATTACTCAACTTTCGGATGGCACGATTCATTTCATATTCAGAAATGCCAATCACCTGTCCACGGACCTTATTTCCTCTCGGCCACTTCACAATCAAATTGAATACCGGATTGGCATACCTTTTCAAAAGTCCACCAGATACAAACAGAAACCAATCATCCCGATAAATACCTTGAACAGTAATCCATGTACGGTAACGGTCAATTAGGATAGCCATCTTCTTCCAAAGCACCCTGTTCATATCAAAAGAAATCGCCCATGACACTGGCCTCTGACTTCTCATAGAGATACTTGCCAATCGTCCGTTTGTTATGCAACTCTTTCAAAATCTCACCATACATATCGTCCAAAGAATCATAGATGGTCACATATACCTGCTCACAAAGACCATCCACATTGGTGGCAGCATTGATCTTGAACATGTGACCATACTTCGGATTGGAATAAGCACAACAGCTCAATCCAAACTTCATATCTTCTAACGCTCTGTGATAGTACAACAGAATGAATTCCATCTGGTCTTCCAGATAGTTGAGCATATCCTCAAACTCTATGGGACGAGGAAGCTCATACATCAGAATACCTTCATCCTCATGAATCTCCACGTCCTGTAGATTACTCATGGCAAATACTTC
>SAAM01000567.1 GCA_009929415.1 Clostridia bacterium
GATGGACAATGCGAAAATAGAGCAGATGCAGGACCTTGTGAAATACCTTTACACCGTCAAAAAGGGCGATACCGTCAAAGCGCAGGTGCTCAGAGAGGGCAAGAAGGTAGATCTGGAATTCGCGTTCTAAAAGGGCTTAGTAACTGTCTGAGAAAAGCTTATAAACAGGTTCAAAAATCATCAAATAAGAATATCCCCCTTGAAATCTGACAGGATCATTCCTGCGAGATTTTGAGGGGTTTTTGTGTTAATAAAGTGAAAAAAACTGCCAGTAGTGGTATAATGTTTATAATAATGTCAATTCATAGAAAAGGAAACGGAGAAGTCATGTTTTTTCAGGAAAAGACTGTCAGAGAAAAGCGAGAGACCTGCATACCGAATACATTTTTTGAGCAGATACTGCCAATAGTGAATCCGGTGATGCTTAAGATATACATGTATGCATACTACCTCAGCAAAAATCCATCAGATCATGCAGATGAGGAAGATTTGATACAGAGCAACGAAGACCTTGCGCAGAAGCTCGATGTCACGCTCGATGACGTGCTTTCGTGCTGGGATTTTTTCGAATCCTGCGGCCTCATAAAAAAGCACAGGATAAACGAGGAGCAGGCCCAGTCATTCTCCGTTGAGTTTCGAAACCTCCATGAGGTGGGGCTGGCAGCAAAGCCGTCAAAGGTAACTACAGATGAGCTTCTGGTGGCATATCAGAATGAAGAATACAGAAAGATGTATGACCAGATAGAGCAGACTATCCAGATTCCACTTATGCACTATGATATGCAGAAGATAAACGAGTTCATAAATCAGTACAATGTATCAAAGGAGCTTGTCGTAGAGGCAATGAAATTCAACCTTTACAGGAAGAAGTCAAAGTCTGTGGCATCTGCGCTCGGAATACTGAGAAACTGGCATCTTGACGGGATAAGGAGCTCTCAGGATCTTGATGTCATGCTGAGAAGCAAGGAGAAGAGATATCTTGAATACAAGAAGATACTTGCGAGCCTCGGAGAATACCGCCTGCCTACAAAGCCGGAAGAAGAGATGATGGACGTATGGCTTGATGAGTACAGATTCACCATAGAGGTCATAGAGGATGCCCTCAGCAGGACTACTGCGATAAAGAGTCCCAACATGAACTACTTAAACGGAATACTCAAGAACTGGAATGAAAAGCTCAAGGAAAAATCGGATGAAAAAGAAACCACCGGCGGCAGCGTGCCAGCCTCTGCATCAAAGTCATCCTCATTCGAGAGAGAGGACAGAACCGATTTCAGGGCGAAGATATTAAGTCTTGTAAGATTTACACGCAAAACCATGAGCAGAGCTGAGATAGACAGCCTCAATTTTCTGTATGAGCACTATCACTATGACGATATAGAGCTTGCCGCGAAATGGCTGAAGGAAAAGGGTACTCCGGTAAGCCTTGAAAATCTCTGCAGGATACTGCT
>SAAM01000568.1 GCA_009929415.1 Clostridia bacterium
CTCCATCTCGTCGCATAGGTCTCCAGCACGTTCAGGAGATTTTCGCCAATCTTTGAATATAATTCATCACGTAGATTCGCAAGCGATATCCTTATAGACCACTCCGGCGCATTGAATCCTCCGCCGTCAAGCAGAACTATCGAGGACTGCTCCGCCAGCTGTATCAGGATGTCCACCGGCTTGTAGTTCTGCTGAAGATACGCTGCAAACTCATCATTGTAATTCCTGTTGGCCCACTCGAGAAGGTCAAACTGGGTGTAATAGGCTGCGTCATATGGATCTTCCTTGATTTCGATGCCCAGTCCGTCAAACAGAAGCTTCTTACGTCTTCGGCATATGTCATTCGTCAGCTTCTTGTATCTGTCGTCCTTATCTACTATCGCAAACAGTGAGAAGAACGCCATCTGTACCTGCTGAGGCGTAGACAGTCCCGCCGTATGATTGAGCGCAACCTGGCGGCTATCCGCAACTATACGGTCTATAAAAAGAATGCTGTCCGGATCAGTCGAAAGCCCGGAGTAGCGCTTTCTCGCCCTTTCCTTTCTGTCCTCATCCTGCTCCCTGAGCAGCTTGTCGAATACATTGTCTTCATAGAGCGCTATCGTACCGAGGCGCCATCCCGTAACCCCGAAATACTTTGAATATGAATAGACCCCGATCGTGTTGTATGGCAGGTCCGCCATTATGGAGCTGAAATTATCCACAAAGGTGCTGTATACGTCATCCGATATTATCATGAGATCCGGATTGAAATTCTCGACCACATGCTTGAGCTGCCTCACGCTCTGCGGCCTCATCGCAACCGAAGGCGGATTGTTGGGATTTACTACGAACAGGGCCTTTATCGAAGCATCCTTCAGCTTATCTATCTCGCTCTCGGGATACTGCCAGGTATGCCTTCCTTCTTCATCCATCTCATCCGCGCATATATTTATTACCTCAAAATTGTACCTTGGCAGATGAGGGATCTCCAGATACGGCGTGAATATAGGTGACATGAGCGCTATCTTGTCGCCCTTTGACAATATGTTGTTTGCTATGAGGGAGTCAAATATGTAGCACATCCCCGCAGTCGCGCCTTCGACCGCAAACGTATTGAACCTGCCCTCCAGAGGCTCATTATAGCACAGCTCCTGGATCAGGTAGTCATTTACGACAAGCTCCACATGACGGAGCATCCTGTCCGGATGTGGGTAGTTGTCCCCTATTATCCCGTCTACGAGCTCATAGATCCAGTCATCCGCATTGAAGCATTTTACCGTCACTCCATAGTTTATCATCTTCCAGAGCAGCTCTATTCCCGGCGCCTCAGGATTGTTTTTCACATACTCCCTGAAACGCACCGCCACGCCTTCCTTCCTTGGCATTCCCGCCAGGTCTCCTTCATCCCAGACCCTGCGGCTTTCGGACACTGCAAACTGCCCGAAGGTAAAAAATGCCTCCCTTGG
>SAAM01000569.1 GCA_009929415.1 Clostridia bacterium
TAAGAAACTGGAGGACTATGAGTGGGAGCAGTTGAACACAAAGCTTAACAAGTTGGTTAAGGCTCCTCTTTATATAGATGATACCCCTTCACTCTCAATTTACGAGTTCCGTTCAAAGGCAAGGAGACTGGTAGCTAATGCAGGGGTAAAGATGATTATAATTGACTACCTTCAGCTCATGACAGGACCTCCCGAATTGAAGGGAATGAGGGAGCAGGAGGTTTCCGCAATTTCACGCTCTCTCAAAGCAATAGCGAAGGAACTTAACATACCTATAATAGCACTTTCTCAGCTGAGCCGTGCCGTAGAGACAAGAGGCGGAACCAAAAGGCCTCAGTTGAGTGACCTGCGTGAGTCGGGCGCTATCGAACAGGATGCCGATATTGTAATGTTCATACACAGGCCGGATTATTATGCATCTTCTGAAGAGCATCCGGAGCTGGTCGGTTTGACAGACATTATCATAGCAAAGCACAGAAATGGTGAAGTAAGGGATGTGCAGATGAAATTCCGCCATTCTGAGGTGAGGTTTGTCGATTCCACCGATGCAAAGCTTGATATGGATGTCTTTTCAAATGACAGAATAGAGACCTTCTCTTCAAAGATGAATGGTGCCGAGTTTATGTCAAACTCTGAATTTGACAAAGATTTCTAGATGAAAAGGCTCCTCTCATTGATTGTCATACTCCTCCTCAATCTAGAGGGTTTTGCGCAAAAGGAGAGTCTTCAGGCATTCGGCCCCGGGGAGAGATTGAGGTACCTGTTGAGATATCAATGGGCCTCGATTAATACTGATGTTGGTGATGCCATATTTACAATTAATCAGATGAAAGACAGCTCGGGTCAATATTATGTGGCCAGGGTAAATGGGAAAAGTTTCAAATTCTATGATATTTTCTTTAAAGTAAGGGATTATTACGAATCCCGTTTCTATCCTGAAGGTGTGGTTCCCGTCTATTTTCACAGAGATGTCCTGGAGGGTAAGTATAAAATGAAGAATCATATCTTTTTCCTTAAGGATAACACTATAAAGGCCTCTTATAAAAGGAGAGAGGCTCCCTTCAGGGATACCCTTCATAAAGTGCAGACAAAGACATACGACCTGCTTTCTCTCATATATGCCATTAGAAATGAGAGTTTTTCGGCAAAAAGTTATGGTGAGATCTCTAAGGCAAGTTTCGCTATTGACGGCAAATTATATACAATTAAGTACACATATATCGGTAGAGAGATAAAAAAGGTAAGTGGGCTTGGTGTGTTCAATACATACAAGATTGAGGTTTCCCCAGCATCCGGTAATGTGTTCAAGGGTAGTGAGAACATTGCCATCTGGCTGTCGGCAGACGAAAACAGGGTTCCGCTCCAGATTGAGACACCAATCCAGGTGGGAAATGTAATGGCAAGACTTACAGAATTTTCAAATTTGAAATATCCATTAAAAAGC
>SAAM01000570.1 GCA_009929415.1 Clostridia bacterium
ATATTCAGGATCTTTATAATATCCTAACATAACGTGAGGTCCCCGGGTAAGGATCTCCCCATCTTCTGCAATCTTCAAATCAGTTCCCACGGTCGCTTTGCCGACTGTGCCGATTTTGATAATCATCTCCTTAGGGTTGTTTACCGCAATAATCGGAGAAGTTTCGGTCATCCCGTAACCCTCAAATATATACATCTTGGCGGCAGTAAAAAGTCTGACGATTTTAGCCTGAATGGCGGAACCGCCGGAAACGACAAGCATCTCCTTGCCGCCCAGTTTTTCACGCCACTTGCTGTAAACCAATTTGTCTGCAAGACCATACATCGCCTTATATAATACGCTCTTCTTAGTATAGTCATACTTATTTGCAATACCGAATGCCCAACTGTAAATTATCTTCTTTATCCCCTTAAGGTCTTTTCCGGCAGCCTCAAATTTATTGTACATCATCTCAAGGACTCTTGGAACAGCACAGAAGCCGTCAGCATGGCAATCAGCAAGGTCTGCGGCAATTGTTGCAAGACTCTCTGCATAATAGGTACTTATACCAAGATACTGATAGTCGTAGTTCATGCTTCTTTCATATATGTGACATAGGGGTAAAAAGCTAAGCATCTTATGATTATGGTCTCTTATCTGCTGTACTGCTGAACCAATAAAAATGAAAACAAGGTTTTTGTGTGAAAGCATTACTCCTTTTGGAGTGCCCGTAGTCCCTGAAGTATAGATGATTGTGACAAGATCATTCTCGTCAATTGTGCGCTTGTTCTCTTCAATTACAGGGGCAAACTCAGTCTTCTTCTCTTTACCAAGAGCAAAAAGCTCAGAAAGATTTCTGACACCGGCAATTTCATCCATAGTAAAGATCAACGGTGGGTTCTCCATCTTTGAAACAATAGGGTGGACCTTCTTGTAAATTGACTCCCCTCCGACAAAGATTATCTTCGCATCGCTATGTTTGAATATATGTTTGTAATCCTCCGAGCCAAGTGTTGAGTATACCGGCACATGCACGAGGTGAGCAAGTGATAGGCCCATATCGATAAAGTTCCACTCCTCTCTGTTATTGCAAATAGTGATGACTTTGTCGAACTTTTCTAATCCCATGGCGAGAAATGCATATGCCAGCAAATGCGATTTCTCCTTGTATTCGGCCGAGGAGCACTTGATCCACTTGCCGTTATGTTTTCTGCTTAGGATGTCATCTTTTGGATAGAGCTGAACAAGCCTTTCCAGAAGATCAAATGTGCGTGTGACATTCATAGGTTTAAATTTTATTTGCAGTTACTATTCTAATAATATCATTTACAAAGGTGTCAATGTCCTCTCTGGTTGTGTTGAATGAGCACATCCAGCGGACCTCATTTGTTGTTTCGTCCCATACATAAAATAGATGTTTCTTAAGCAACTCATTACACAAGTATTGAGGGATAATTGCA
>SAAM01000571.1 GCA_009929415.1 Clostridia bacterium
AGCCATTCAGCAGCCGTTATTCTTCACGCGTTCATACTCTTTATGTCCACGGCATACCTTGTAACCGAGACTTACAATCCATTTCTTTATTTCCGCTTTTAACTTAAAATTAATTTTATAATATTTGTTATATAGAAAGATGTCCTATGAAACCAGATTTTGAAAAAAGTGATAATCAAAAACATAAATTCCATAAGATAAGTGGCATTATATTTGCGGCTTTCATATTTGTGACAGGAGCCATTGGTCTTATTCATGAGGATTCAAGGTTTTCAGAGAGTGAGAACAGGGTCCTTGCGAAAGTACCAAGGCTTGATGCCGACAATATACTAAGCGGAAGGTTCAGCAGAAAATTCGAGAAGTATTCTGCAGACCAGATGCCGTATCGTACGCTGTGGGTCGAGATGAAGTCAAGAACAGACCTGCTTCTCGGAAGAAGAGAGGTTAGCGGAGTCTTGAGAGGAAACGAGGGATTTCTCTTTGAAAAACCCTCCGCGCCGGACAAAGCCTCGATGGATGAAAAAATCTCTGCAATAAATTCCTTTACTGAAAAGTACCGAAATATCCAATCGTTTTTCATACTCGTGCCAAATGCCTCAGATATCCTGTCATCATACCTTCCCGAGGATGCGCCTCTGATAAGCCAGAAGGAATATATTCAGGATTTATACTCAGAGCTTGACAGCTCTGTCATAAAGATAGATTCATATAATGCCCTTGCTCAGATATCCGAAAAAGATACGTTCTACAGGACTGATCATCACTGGACTTCAGACAGCGCCTATGCGGTGTTCAAAAGCCTTGCCCGGGAGCTGAAGATTGATGTTACAGACAGCGCTTATAAAAAATTGCCTGTGACAGCGGATTTTTACGGTACTCTCGCATCAAAAACAGGCTATTACGGCTACGATGGAGATACAATAAATGTTTATATTCCAGACTCAAAATCTGATCAGTACGTAGTCAGCTACGTTGAGGAGAAACTCAAGTCCCCTTCTCTGTTTGATGTCTCAAAGCTGAGCGCTAAAAATAAATATGAGGTATTCATGAGGGGCAACCATCCTCTGGTAAAGATAAAGACCGCGGCAAGAAATCAGAAATCCCTTCTCGTAATAAAGGATTCCTATGCAAACTGCTTCATTCCCTTTCTTACTGCTCATTTCAGCCGCATAACAGTGGTGGACCCGAGGTACTATTACGAAGATCTGTATGAGCTTATCGACAGCGAGGATATATCACACGTGCTTTATCTGTATAATGCAAATACTTTTTTTGAAGACCGATTTCTCGCATCCGTGCTCAACAATGAATAGCTGAAAAAACAAAGAACTGAGCTTTGTATCATAGAAATGATATCTTCTCAGTTCTTTTTATATTTTCTTTTGTTTTTTCGTTTATGATTCGATTTCTTCGCGCTGCATCTCAAACGTTATGCG
>SAAM01000572.1 GCA_009929415.1 Clostridia bacterium
TCGCTGAGTGCGCCAAGCGCGAATTTGTAAACCTCGCCGCCGTTCATTGTAAGCTTTGGAAGCTGAGATTCATCCTGAGCTGTGAACATTGCATTGCTTACATTAACGCTCTGGATCTGTATATTGTGAGCTGCATCATATTCACCCTGAAGGTAAACATCTTTTATTTTATTGTTTAATTCCTTTGTAAGTACCAGTGCTCCGGCGCCATCGCCGAATATTACACAGGTGTTTCTGTCCGCATAGTCGATGACTTTGCTCAGGACTTCTGAACCTATAACAAGCGCATTGTTTGCAATGCCGTTTTTTATCATTGAGCTTGCTACTCCAAGGGCATATACAAAGCCTGTACAGCCGGCAGAAAGATCGAATGCAACAGCGTTCTTTATTCCCAGTTTTCCCTGAACAATGCTTGCCGTAGAAGGAGTGAAGTGATCAGGAGTTATCGTTGCCACAAGAACCAGATCGATATCCTCAAGCGCAACGCCTGAATTCTCTATTGCCTGTTTTGCAGCTTCGTATGCAAGATCAGATGTATTTTCTCCGGCTGAGATGTTTCTTCTCTTTATGCCGGTTCTTTTTTCAATCCATTCAGTGCTGGTATCAACGAGTTTTGTAAGATGTTCGTTCTCCAGACTGAATTTAGGAGCATAGCTTCCTGTTGAGATTAAAGACATATATTACCTCTTTCTTTACGATTCCATATGTGTAAAATGTGGAATAATGATATGGTTAATAATAATACTAAAATCATTTTTTGTCAACAGTTCTTAATAAAAAAAATACAAACCTTGGAATATCTATGTTTTTAAAAGACACGTACAAAAGTGTCTGATAAAAATACAAAATGTATGTCAGATGTCGGAACAAAAAAATATGAAAAAAGTACTTGACATCAACTCTGTACTACTGTATTATGTGATTAGTACAGTGACACTGAAACATGATGATTAATTTTATTCTGAAATTAAGGAGGTAAATATGGCTTGGGATTTTGAGCAGGATAAACCCATATATATACAGATAGTAAAGAAGATAGAGCTTGGAATACTGTCTGGTGATTATCAGCCTGGATCGAAGCTCGATTCGGTAAGAGAGCTTGCAGCACTTGCAGGTGTAAATCCAAACACAATGCAGAAGGCGCTTCAGGAGCTTGAAAACAAGAGGCTGGTGTACAGCCAGAGAACAAGCGGAAGATTCATTACTCAGGACGAGGCAGTGATCGGCCGTCTCAGAAGAAAGCTGGCAGGCCTTAAGATAATATCTTTTATGGAAAATATGAATAAGCTTGGATACAGTATTGATGAGATTGAAAATATGATCAAGGATTATCACGAGCATGGCGAAAAAGCATTCGAGACTGAAGATGAAGCTCCGATTGCAGCGTCAAAAGCCGCATGCAGCCTTGAGGATCTTTTAAAGGAGGAC
>SAAM01000573.1 GCA_009929415.1 Clostridia bacterium
CGGAAGAAGCTTTACCATACGGCGCTGCTCTTTTTCCCACATGTCAGCCGATGGAAGCGTGCTCGAAAGAATAACGCTTGCTATACCCTCTGGCTTGTAGTCGCACAGATACTCTATAGCCTGCATTCCTCCCCATGACTGTCCAAGAAGATGTATATCATCAAGTCCCAGATGCTCACGAAGCGCTATCAGCTCCTCAATCCATGTCTTTGAGTTCCAAAGATCAGGGCGTGAAGGCGTAGCCGAAAGTCCACATCCAAGCTGGTCATACATAACTATCTGACGTCCATCCTTCGCAAGCTCATCAAGAACCTCGAAGTAATTGTGTGCAGAGCCCGGTCCTCCATGAAGAAGCACAAGCGGCTTTCTGCCATCCTTCTGCTCTCCGATTATTCTGTAGTAAGTCTTATATTCCAGGTATGGCATATATCCTTCAACGATTTTCATTATAGTTCCTCCTGTTAAATTTTTAATGTTGTCCTGACTAAATTATAACATTATGAAGGAAAAATTTCAACATGGGTTTTGATCAGTATATTTCTCTCTCCTGCTCTGCATACTCTCTGAAAAGCGCAAGACACTCCTGCCTGCCTTCTTCGGTGAGCCTCAGAACGGATTCGTCGGTCATGTCTGTCTTTATGAAATGATATATGAAGTCATCGCGGAATCCTATGGCATCCGCATCCTCCGGCCTGCAGCCGTAAACGACTTCTCTGATGTTTGCCCATATTATCGCGGAAAGGCACATTGGACATGGGTATCCTGTCGCAAATATGATGCAGCCGCTAAGGTCATGCGTACCCTTTATCCTGGCTGCCTCTCTTATGGCGTTTATCTCGGCATGTGCGGTAGGGTCATGGTCTCCAAGCACCGAATTTGATGCTACGGCTATGACATTTCCGTCCTGGTCTATAACGGCTGCCCCAAATGGGCCGCCAAGGTTTTTGTTCATTGTTTCTCTTGCTCTGTCAACGGCTTCTCTGATAATTTCTTTTTTCATTGCTTATCTTCACTTTCTAATTTTTTCTTGCTTTTTTAAGCTTCTGCTTGTGCTCCACCTGTTTCTTGAAAAGGTATCTGAGTATGTCGTCTCTTACTGTAGAGGACATATCCACATAGCTGAGAACGTATACCACGTTTCCTCCCGAATTATACATCTTGCCTATGCGGCACTTTACGGTGCTTACGCCTGAATGCTCTGCCGTCTCGCTGTCGAGGTCTACCTCAAAGCTGCCGCCGAGATTTTCGGTTATCTTTTCGCTCTCCTCCTGATCTACCCTGAATACCAGAGTATCTCCCCCAAGCTTCATCATCTGGACATCCATCTCAAAATCTCCCTTTCTGATCCTGAGCATGCCCTCAAGCACGAGCGAGAAGTATTTGTCTGTAGGGGTATATGCTATCTGCGATATCTCTATGTTTTCT
>SAAM01000574.1 GCA_009929415.1 Clostridia bacterium
TCTTCGGATGAGAAGGCCTGTCAGTAAAAAGAGTCGTAAGCCAGGAGACGTTTCCAGATATCAATTCTTCGTGGAAAAAGAGACAGCACCCAGGATACGGGTATACCCTCGGTATATTCTCTCCCCTTCCATGAAGCATTACACCCAGACACCACTTTCTGGAGGCCCTTCATGAAGAAGCGCGGAGTCTTCTCTCTGGTCCTGTTGCTCGCCCTCTCACATCTGTTTGCAGCACAAGACATCACCGACCTTGGAACAGCCTATGAACTGGTCATAGCTGAAACTTCACTTGCAGAAGCTGAAACAAACACAGCATCCTCGGTATCTGTCATCACCAAAGAACAGATAGCTGCCTATAATGCCC
The DNA here is from genome assembly GCA_009929415.1 of Clostridia bacterium. GTDB lineage: Bacteria > Bacillota > Clostridia > Peptostreptococcales > Filifactoraceae > Proteocatella. Next base: position 365 of record SAAM01000574.1, read on the forward strand.
AAACAACAGCTGAGCTGATAGAAAAGGCAGTGGGAACAGCCATCCAATCCTATGGAAGCCTTGGTTCGCTGCAGAATGTCGTCATCCGTGGAGCCACCTCTTCCAAGAACCTTATCTATATGGATGGAGTTCTACTAAATTCTGCCCATGAGGGGACCGTCGACCTATCCAGCATCCCTGTCAGTATTATTGAACGGATAGAAGTAGTGAAGAGCGGGCCGGGAAACCTAGGCAGGACCAATGCCATCGGGGGCATGGTAAACATCATCACCAAGAAAGGGCAGAAAAGTGATACACCATTCGCACTTACCTTCGAAAACGGTTCCTTCCTTCCCCAGGCTTATGGTGCAAGCAACTCACGCAACTATCTCTCGTTGGTAGACAGCCAGAAGCTCGATTTCTCCTACACCAATAAAGAAATTGTTGCCACAGTCGGAGGCATTGCTGCACAAAACGCATACACGTACAGCGATGGGGCAACACGCAACCTGAGAGAGAATGCACAACTCTATGAAGCCCATGGTGCAGTGAACTACAACCGTGCGTTCTCCGATTCCCTGCAGTTCAGCACACAGAACTACGCTGTGTACAAGAACCTCGGAGTACCGGGCAGCACTTCGTGGGGACTCACTGCTGATAATGCGATGCGTGATACCGTTGTCAGCACCACCAATACGCTTGAAGCATCAGATGTGACGGATTCCCTACAAAGCCTTTCCACGAATCTGCATTATACGTACGGACAGACTTTCAACCATGACGCAACGTATGGAGACAGTACCCATACCAAGCATAAGGCCTCCGCACAGGTTGAAGGTGTGTGGAATCTAGGCCAGAACTACTCGCTGAATACCAACCTGCTCTACGGCTTGGATTATGTTGACAGTACCGATGTAGGCCGGAACACCCGCCATACCATTTCCACATCGGCACATGGCAGCATCTACTTCATGGATGGAACTCTCTCACTACATCCAAGTTTGAATATTGCCTACCTGAGCGACTTGAAGGCTCTCTCTCCCAACGCTTCGCTGGGAGCAATCTACACCCCGGTGAGGA
>SAAM01000575.1 GCA_009929415.1 Clostridia bacterium
CTGTACCTTGCAGACTGCACATTATAATGTTTTCTTTTCAGGGTGCTCAGAGGGTTACACAGTTAGATTATTGGTACACATAGAATAATTACGTGAAATACGTCCCAGATTGATAGCTGTAGGAAAAGAATATAACGAAAACAGCTGATGAGATAGTCATGCTCGGGTTTCAGGGATCTCAATAAAAAGCACTACATAATGGGAGCCAAAACCTCTGGATTTCATCCCTTCTCGGAACTCCGCTTCACTCACATCTGTTTCAACCCGGAATATAAATTCGGGATTCTTCTGTAGAAGAGTCATCTTGTCTTTTGTAACATGAAGTGCGGATCGAATACTATCACCATACTTCATCATTTCCGTCCCACCGCAGGGCCAATCTACAGCTACAATCAGAACAGCCCTGCGGTTTCTTGTGGTCAAGTCAGCTAATGGTGGCGTCTCAGTCATAGGCAAGATAATCGGAGGTTCTTGATCGTCTATGATGTCATCAGAGGGTTCCTCTTCTATGTCTGCAATCATGAAAGCTTCCTTTTCCGATTCTGCTATTTGCATTTTGGTCCCGTCTATGACAAAATATTTCCCATCAAAAAAGAAAATTTCACATTTTGCATCATTGGGTAATACTCGCTCAGCGATGAGTTCTCCAAGTCCGGAAACAATAGAGGAGGGAATCTTTTCAGGGGCCAACCCAGCAGTAAGTAATTCATATCCTCCAGTCAGAAAAAAATCATTGAGATCAAGGAAATTGCATTCAACGTACTCGATAACATCATGGATATTCTCTATTGCATCTATAGTATCCAATTTCAACTGCCAAGTATCGTAATCCTCCGTGCCCTGAACTGGTGTATACATTCCTGCCCATTCATCAACCTGCATCAACAGGTCGTACTTCATCCTTTCAATAACTTCTTTCTTATCTTTACTCATCAATTCATTCTTCCATTAGGACATTCTTAGAATACTCCAATAGTAGGATGGTTTATCTGCCCAATCAAGCTAATGATTTCTGTATCGAACGTTTCATGCTGTAATGGGTGTTCTTGCGGATTTTATTTCCCTGCTCGTCAACCTCAACATTGGTCCTGATTCTCCTCATCTCCTGGACCCGATCGAAGCAAGCTTTATCAATGATGGCAGGGTGGTGGTTCTCCGATCTTGAGACTTGGTCTGGATCGTTCCTGACCTGCTTCACCGATGGGTACTCTGCAATGACCGTCTTTCCATAGGCTGAGTCCCCAGCATACTTCTCATTGGAGAGCATGTCGCTGATGGTCCTCACCGCCCATCTTCGATTCCCCCTGGGACTTGGGATGCGCAATGTTTCCAGCTCCTTCCTGATCCTCACGATGCTCCAACCCTGCTCGTACCAGCTGAAGATCTTATTTACCGTCTCTGCTTCCTGCTCGTTGATTACA
>SAAM01000576.1 GCA_009929415.1 Clostridia bacterium
GTCACCAATGTAAAATGTGCGAATCTTTGTCATTTTTAATATTTTTTTTATTGAATAATCTCTTTTCCAAGCAGTGTTGCCGATGTGCAGGACTCTATCCTAACTATTACATAATCTCCCTTTTTATGTGTTCCTGCAGGGAATACTACTGTTTTATTTTGCTGAGTCCTTCCTGTAAGCTCTGCCCTGGATTTCTTTGAATAGCCCTCAACGAGCACCTCAAACTCCTTGCCAAGATCTGCCATATTGCTTATCAGAGATAGCTCTCCCTGAAGTTTTATTATTTCGTTGAGCCTTCTGCTCTTTACCTCTGCCGGAACATCATCCGGATATCTTCTGGCCGCCTTTGTATTTGGCCTCTCGGAATACTGGAACATAAATGCGGTATAGTATCCTACCTCTTTCATAACAGACAGGGTATCAGTGTGGTCATCTTCATTCTCTCCGGAGAAGCCGGCAATTATGTCTGTAGAGATTGAGCAGTCAGGCATTATCTCTCTAATTTTGGAAACTCTCTCAAGGTATTGCACTCTGGTATATTTCCTGTTCATCTTAAGCAGCATTGCATCACTACCTGACTGTACCGGAAGGTGGATATGCTTGCAAATATTGGGATACATGGCCATTGTATAAAGAACGGCGTTACTCATATCCTTTGGGTGCGATGTTGAGAACCGTACTCTAAGCGATGGATCAATGAGAGCAACCATTTCAAGAAGCATTGCAAAGGATCTCTTCTCTGTAGGGTTGTCAGGATTGACCCAGTGATATGAGTCTACATTCTGACCAAGAAGGGTTATCTCTCTGTAACCGTTCTCAAAAAGCTCCCGGGCCTCTCTCTCTATACTCTGCGGGTCTCTGCTTCGTTCTCCTCCTCTTACATATGGAACAACACAGTAAGAGCACATATTGTTGCAGCCCCTCATAATTGAAATATATGACGAGACGCCATTTTTGTCCATTCTGACAGGTGAGATATCGGCATAGGTCTCCTCCTGGGAAAGCATTGTGTTAATCTGTTTGTCTCCTCCGTCAAGGGACTCCAGCAGAGATGGAAGCGACCTGTATGAATCCGGGCCGGCTACAAGATCCACAGCCGGATGATTGAGCAAGTCCTCTTTAAGTCTCTCTGCCATACAACCAAGGATTCCCACTTTCAAACACTTACGCTTTTTCTTTTCAATCCTGAAGAGGTCAAGCCTTCCCCAAATTCTTTGTTCTGCGTTGTCTCTGATTGAGCAGGTGTTGATAAGAATAAGATCGGCCTCTTTTATTGATTCGCAAAGAGTGTATCCGGCGGGCTGAAGTATAGATAGAACAACTTCACTATCGTTTACATTCATCTGACATCCGTATGTCTCAATGAAAAGCCTCTTCTCTCCAAATCCTTTAATGGGCTTTACGGAATGATATTTGTTT
>SAAM01000577.1 GCA_009929415.1 Clostridia bacterium
TTTGCCTGTGCTTTATAAGATGAAAGAAGAAGGCACAGATTTCCTGACAGTCATAAACACAGAACCGGGTGAAGCAGGATATCCGGGTGAAAGCGGACCGGCAATTTTTCTTGGCACACTGGGAAAGATAATGCCGAGCTTTTATGTGAGGGGACGCGCTTCACATGTCGGGAACTATTACAGCGGTTTTTCATCCGCGCTCGCAGTTTCCAGAATAGTCTCATATGCAGAGGGCAATCCGTATTTTGCAGATCCCCTTAACGGAAAATGCGAACCTTCATGGATCTGCCTCGATATGGGAGTGATAAAAAAAGGCTACAGTGTTACAGTGCCGGACAGGGCTTTTGCTTATTTTAACTGTTTTACCGCAACTGACACTCCTGCTGATGTCATGGCTCATATGAAGATCATTGCCGGATATGCCCTGGATCAGTCAATGGCGCAGCTGGCGGAGTCATACAGGAATCTTCTTGCGATGGGCTGCGAAGGAAAAAGTTTTGATGTGCCGCGTGCAAAGGTATACTCTCTGGAAGAGATAAAAGATATTGCCCGGGAAAATTACGGGGCAGGGTTTGACGCAGATATTGACTCTTATATCAAGGAGATACCCTCAGGTGATATGAGAGAAAGAGGCCTTCAGGCCGTAGAGAGAATAGCAGACATGTCGGGGGCTGAGGGGCCTTATGCGATCTGCTTCTTCCTGCCTCCCTGGCTTCCCGTCCGTACCGACTTTACGGGGGAGAAGCGTGATATGGAGACAATTCAGGCAGCGCGCAGCGTGAAAGAGCATCTGCTCGAAAAATACGGTATAGAAATGAGGGAAGTCGAACTCTTTGCGGGACTCTGTGATCTCAGTTATGCAGGTGCTAAAGTCACCGCTGATGATCTTGAAGCACTCGAAAAAAACATGCCTGGCTGGGGAGAGATATACAGCATTCCGATGAAAGAAATGCAGTCGCTCGGACTTTCGGTCATCAATCTGGGGCCCAGCGGAGAAGATGCACACAAGAAAACCGAGAGGCTGAGGCTTGGATACTCTCTTGACATACTCCCGGAATTGCTTCGCTGTGCCGTAAGGAAAGTATCTGAGACCGTAAAGTGAAGCATGGTGCCGCACAAGGCAGGCAGCGCAGCCATCGGGTGATTTTTCTGAGCTTTATGGTAGAATCTCATTAATGGTTTATACTGGCCTAAATTTATTTTTGCCACGCATAAAAGTATCTGACAGGACCGTAATATTTATGAAGCAGTGTAATTTTATAAACGGACATATAAAATGTCCTGCATCAAAAAAGGAGAAGGATCTATAAATGCTGGATGAAGAGGTTCGAATACGTCCTGCCGAACCGGAGGAAGCGGAGCTTCTTTCTGATGTTGCATGGCGCTCGAAGGAATACTGGGAATACCCGGTAGAA
>SAAM01000578.1 GCA_009929415.1 Clostridia bacterium
GAGCTCGAGCTTGAATCAAAGGAAAAATACGACCTTCTCGAAGAAGTCAGATCCATATCCGAGATGGTAAACATACAGTATGTAAGGCAGAAGATGCCAAAGGGCCTTGGCCATGCGGTGCTCTGCGCAAAGAGCTTCGTCGGAAACGAGCCCTTCGCAGTGCTCCTGGGAGATGACATAGTCGACTCTGAGGTGCCGTGCCTCTCTCAGCTGATGAAGATACATGAGACCTTCTCGGCGAGCGTGCTCGGAGTCCAGCAGGTTGATGAGCAGGACGTCAGCAAATACGGCATAGTGGACGGCAGGGAGCTCACCCCGGGAATATACGAGGTAGAAAACCTCATCGAAAAGCCAACCTCAGACAGAGCGCCTTCAAATATAGCGATACTCGGGAGATACATAATATCTCCGGCCATATTCGAAATCCTCGAAAACACCGAGCCGGGAGCAGGCGGAGAGATACAGCTCACCGATGCCATCAGGGAGCTCGCAAAAAGAGAACAGGTGCTCGCATATGAATTCGAGGGAAGAAGGCATGACGTGGGAGACAAGCTCGGATTTCTTCAGGCGACCGTAGAATTCGCGCTAAAAAAAGAAGACCTCAGAGACAGCTTTACGCAGTATCTCAGAGATCTCATATGTTAAAAGCAGTGCAGCCCTAAAAGGGCTGCATTTTCATCATCTAAATTTCAATATCTAGCATTACAGGGCAGTGGTCTGATCCGAGAATAGCGGAGTGGATCTCTGCCTCTTTTATTTTTTCCTTCAGCCTGTCAGAAACGCACCAGTAGTCGATTCTCCAGCCTGCATTCCTGTCTCTGGCCTTGCCAAGGTATGACCACCACGAATAAGCGCCCTCAGCATCAGGATAAAGGTACCTGAAGGTATCGATAAACCCTACGCCGAGCAGCTCCGTCATCTTGCCCCTCTCCTCATCCGTAAACCCGGCAGAGCGCCTGTTGGTCTTTGGATTCTTGAGGTCTATCTCATTGTGAGCCACGTTGAGGTCCCCGCAGAAAAGCACGGGCTTGTTCTCGTCCAGCGCCAGCAGGTGATTCCTGAATGCATCGTCCCACACCATGCGGTAATCGAGCCTCTCGAGCTCCGTCTTGCTGTTCGGGGTATAGCAGGTCACTACATAATAATCCTCGTACTCCGCGGTTATCACCCTTCCCTCATTGTCATGCTCCTCGATTCCGAGGCCATAGCTCACAGAGATCGGCTCCTTCTTAGAAAAAAGCGCCGTCCCGGAGTAGCCCTTCTTCTGAGCATAGTTCCAGTACTGGTGGTAGCCGGGCAGGTCCATCTCTATCTGGCCCTCCTGCAGCTTGCTTTCCTGAATGCAGAACACGTCCGCATCCACATCCTTGAAATAGTCCATAAAGCCCTTCTTCACGCAGGCCCTTATTCCGTT
>SAAM01000579.1 GCA_009929415.1 Clostridia bacterium
TGGCATAAGGGGAACAATAGGGGGAGTTGCAGGAGATGCTCTCACGCCTCTTGACATAGTGAAATTTACAGCGGCCTATTCTGCCCGACTTAAGATGAGACTTCCGGGAAAAGAGAGATACAAGGTTGTAGTTGGAAGAGATGCAAGAATCTCCGGCGAGATGGTAGACAAAGTGGTATGCGGAACTCTGATGGCTTGTGGGGTGGATGTTGTCAATGCCGGGCTTGCTTCGACACCGACTGTTGAAATGGCCGTTACCTTTGAAAATGCCGATGGGGGAATAATTCTGACAGCATCACATAACCCCAGGCAATGGAATGCCCTTAAGCTGCTTGACCAAAACGGTGAATTTCTTGACGCAAAAGAGGGTGAATTACTGTTGGAGTGCGCGGCAAAGGAGAGTTTTTCGTTCAGTGATGTTGACTCAATAGGCCAATACACATACAAGGATTTTACGGACAGGCATATAGAGGCGGTTCTCTCCCACCCTCTCGTAGATATTGAAGAGATCTACAGAAGCGGTTTTAAAGTTGTCCTTGACGCCGTAAATTCGGTAGGAGGAATCGTTATGCCAAGACTACTGGAAGCAATGGGTGTAACTTGTATTCAGCTCAATTGCGAACCAACCGGCGATTTTGCCCACAACCCTGAGCCACTGCCTGAAAATCTGACCGGATTATCCGAGAGGGTGGTATCAGAAAAAGCAGATCTGGGAATTTCCGTAGATCCTGACGTAGACAGACTGGCGTTGATGTGCGAAGACGGTACTCCATATGGTGAAGAGTACACACTAGTTACTGTTGCAGATTATATCCTGAAAAACAAGAAGGGTCCGACAGTCTCCAATCTCTCTTCTTCAAGGGCATTGAGAGATGTGACTGAAGCTGCAGGATGCCTCTATTCAGCCTCTGCTGTAGGTGAGGTGAATGTCGTAGCAGAGATGAAAAGGGTCAGTGCCGTGATAGGGGGAGAAGGTAACGGTGGTGTCATTGTCCCCGGTTTTCACTACGGAAGAGATGCCTTGATTGGTACCGCCCTATTTCTGACACACCTGGCAAAAAGCAAGAAAAAAGCAACAGCTTTAAGAGATAGTTACCCGAAATATTACATTTCAAAAAATAAAATAGAACTTTCCGCAGGTATAGACGTTGATAAAGTGCTGGCTGATATCAAAAAGATATATTCAGATAACAGAATCACAGATATAGACGGAGTCAAAGTTGATTTTGACAGCAGGAGACAATGGGTTCACCTCAGGAAATCAAACACGGAGCCTATCATAAGAATCTATGCAGAGGCAGATACAGAAGAGGCTGCCGATACACTCGCACAAGAAGTAATAAGAAAAATAAACGAAATAATTAAATAGTCACAGATGTTTTCATTCAGAACAACTTCGCTACTGGAACAGCCG
>SAAM01000580.1 GCA_009929415.1 Clostridia bacterium
AAATTGTTGCAAATTCAAATATTGTATCTAGGATACCCCTTCGCAGAGAGCAAATGCAAGAAGAATAGCTCATAGCATATGATTCCAGGATGAGCAAATGGCAAATCTTTCTTCATGAAGTTGGTAGGTACAAGGTTCAATGACTCCAAACACCAAGTGCCAAGACCTGAGTTCTTATTTGCATACAGTTTCTCAGGGATCTGCTTCATATGAAATTGTGTTGACAGAAAACCTACGTTGCTATATTTTCAGTGACAGCCCTACGACCACCACACATTTGTTTAGTATTTTTCAAAAAACCCTATTGACCATTTCCACTCTCCCATACTATCGTTTACTCGTAAGCTTTTTAGTAAACGAGCTTGCAAGGATAAGAAAACAATGTACAAGACCGCTACAAATTTCGGGGAGTACCTGAAACAAAAGAGAGAGGAGAAGCAGATCAGCCTGCGGGAACTGGCGCGAAGATTGGAAGTATCAGCGCCTTTTTTAAGCGACGTGGAGAACAACCGTCGCACTCCGTTGACAGAGGAACGACTGGCAACACTTGCTGATGTGCTCAACCTGAGTGAGGCCGAGAAAGCTGAGATGTATGACATCGTGGGACACCAGAAAGGCCTGCTGGCACCGGATCTGAACCCGTATGTCAACGACAGGCCCTACGTGAACGCTGCCTTGAGAACCGCAAGGAACCTGGAAGCGGACGAGGATGATTGGAAGATGTTCATCGAGGAACTGGTCAAGAGGAAAAGCGGGGATAACTAGGGCAGCATGATAAAATGTGCAAGCAAACTGGACTCAAACGGGATTCCACATCTGAGCAAAAATCAGCTCGAGAGGTACGGGGAGAGGATTCTTCACGCCTTCTCCCCTGCAGTCCTTTTAAATCCGCAACCCACGGATCTGGATGGACTCATCAGAGAAATGGGATTCAATCAGGAGTACCAGTACCTTTCCCACAACAAGGTATACTTGGGAGTTACGGTATTCAATGATACGAATATGCTGCCCGTGTACAATCCCGTGCTCAACAGGGCTGAGTTCATATCTGTGAAAAAGAACACCATCATCATCGAGGGAACGCTTGCAGAGAACCCTGCCTATGAGCACCGTGAACGCTTTACGCTGGGGCATGAGGCGGCGCACGGGCTGATACACGCGGAGTATTACAGACGCAAGGCCGAGGTTGCCGGATTCTGTGACAACAGCGGGGGCCTTTATTCCAAATCCTCGTTCCCGGACCTGAGCGGTGTCGATGCAAGCGGTAAACGGCTCCAGGGGGAAGCCTGGCTCGAATGGCAGGCAAACTACCTGGCTGCAGTCCTTCTGATGCCCAAGGCTGCAATCAAGAATATCGATTTCAAGTGCAACGGCCGTTGGCATCTTGAACTGATCAGCATGATGGTCGAGGTT
>SAAM01000581.1 GCA_009929415.1 Clostridia bacterium
GCATGAAATCTCAGCAACGGCATATTCTCCTTCAAAACGGTCTATGACGGCCTTTATCATATCAGTTCCCCTTTCTGTAGGTGTAGCTTCCGGCATCTTCCATATTTACTGAAACAGATTCTCCATCCGAGTAAAAAACTACTGTTCCCTGCTCGTCAGTCCTGTAGAGAGGGATGTCATTTTCCTCAAGATAACTCAGAATCTCCTTGTGAGGATGCGAATATTTGTTTTTGTATGCACAGGACACTACCGCAGCCGAAGGATTTACTATATCGAGAAATTCCTCAGAGCTTGAGGTCGCGCTTCCATGGTGACCGAGCTTTATGATATCGCTGCTCAGAGAATCTCCGTATTTGCTGATCATATCTTCTTCATTTTCTATTTCGGCGTCTCCCATGAGCAGGAATCTGCTGTTTTTGTATGTCAGCTGCACGACTGCTGAATATGCATTGTTGTCAGGGTAGCTTTTGTTTTCCGGGCTAAGGAACAGCGCGCTTGAGTCGGGATCAAAGGCGATGGCCTTGTCTGATTCTGCAGCCTTTATCTTGAGACCTTTTGCCTTGGCGGCCAGAAGCACATCCTCATATGTCTTTGTGTCATGAGTCTTTCTTGGCATGTAGAAATCACCGATCTCAAAGCTGTCTATTATATCGTCAATTCCGCCTATATGGTCGGCATCGGGGTGAGTACCTATGAGTACATCGATCCTGCTTATTCCAAGAGAGCGGATATATGAGGCCACGTTCTCTCCCTGAGTATTGTCTCCCGCATCTATCAGCATTGAGTATCCACCAGGGGTAAGTATAAGTGTGGAGTCTCCCTGCCCCACGTCGATGAAGTGGAGCTCAAGCTCTGTCACGGGATCTATAAGGGCCTCGCAGCCGGCAGAAATTATCATCATTATCGCCAGGACTGACGATAAAATAAGCTTTTTAAATTTTGTCATTCAAACCTCTTTTCTTTAAATTACTCTGAAACTCTTATGAAAAACCTTATTTTCAGGTCAGCTTCTATTATAATATATTTCAGATTCAATTACAAATTTAATGAGACTTTTGAGGTCAGCCTCGTTGTATAAGTCCTGCAAGTGGGGTATAATTAGGGATATGAAAAGGAGGCGGTTTATATTAATATATACGAAACAATAGATGGATGCAGGCAGATTGTTGCAGACTCCCTCCATGAAATGAAGCCATATTTTCAGAAGGTTGATTATGAGGCGTGCGAATACAATTTTATAACGCTTTATATGTGGCAGACGGTATATGACTTTCATTATATTAAGAGGGATGACTATATACTTCTATTTGGGCAGTCTGAGGAAGGCGTGTTTTCGATGATGCCGCTGTGCGAACCGGACAAGCTCGCAAGTGCCTTCGATGACATTTTCGAGATTTTCAGATCCTCAGG
>SAAM01000582.1 GCA_009929415.1 Clostridia bacterium
GTCTTTTCAAAATCGGATTTCGTTATCTTTGTTCCATTTACAACTGCTACAATGTCTTCGTTGCTTGTATTGCATCCGGTAAGCACCAGAGAGGCTGCTAAAGCAAGTAGAAGTATTTTAAAAAAAGTCTTTTTCATTTCAATCTCCTTAAATTCAGTTTTAAGCTATACCTTGTAATTATAACATCTTTTCAAGATACTGCGCTATGCTTTTAACCAACTTGTAATCTTCAAGCCTTCCAAAGTCCTTCTTTACGATCGTCTTTCCTTCCCTTGAAATGAATGAGACTGTACTTTTGTCCTTGACTATCTTTGCTATCTTCAGTTTCTTTCCAAGCGACCTTATATATGCGACCTCCAGGAGTGCGCTCACGGAGAAAGGCATGTCTGAGAAACGGTCTTCGATCTCAAGCTCAAGCTCCATCTTGTCCTCATCAGAGGATATGCTGGCGATTTTCTTGTATATCTCGATTTTGTCCATTTCGTCTTCTATATAGTCGTTTGGTATATATGCATTAAGCTTTATCGCAACCTCGGTCTCAGGAACGTCCTCTTCAACTGCCTCACCCCTTAGCTTCATTATCTCCTGCTCGAGCATCCTTACATACATCTCATATCCTATGTCAGCGATATGGCCATGCTGAGTCTCTCCCAGGAGGGTCCCTGCTCCTCTTATCTCGAGGTCTCTCATTGCGACTTTGAATCCCGATCCGAATTCGGTGAATTCTTTGATCGTCTTAAGTCTTTTTTCAGAAACTTCGGTCAGTACCTTGTCTTTTTCGTACATGAAGTATGCATATCCCTGCGTCGAGCTTCTTCCGACTCTTCCTCTAAGCTGATAGAGCTGAGAAAGCCCCATCTTGTCGGCATCATAAACTATCATAGTGTTGGCATTCGTTATGTCCATTCCGGTCTCGATTATCGTGGTTGAGATCAGCACGTCATATTCCTTGTTGGTGAAGCCGTTGATTATCTTTTCGAGCTTTCTCGGGCTCATCTGCCCATGCGCCACGGCTACTCGCGCGGAAGGAACTATCCTCCTGAGAAGCTCATACATCTTTTCAATTGTCTGTACTCTGTTGTATACGAAATATACCTGTCCGCCTCTGTACATCTCCCGCTCTATGGCATCTGCGATTATGCTCTCTCTCGCTTCCATTACATAGGTGATTATAGATTGTCTCTCTCTTGGCGGCTCCTCCAGAAGGCTCATGTCCCTTATTCCGCTCAGAGACATATGAAGAGTCCTTGGGATAGGCGTAGCAGAAAGGCTTATTACATCTGAATTGGTCCTTAGCTTTTTGAGCTTTTCCTTGTCCTTTACTCCAAAGCGCTGCTCCTCATCCACGACTATGAGTCCAAGGTCCTTGAATTTTATGTCCTTTGAAAGCAGCCTGTGTGTGCCTACTAC
>SAAM01000583.1 GCA_009929415.1 Clostridia bacterium
ATATATAAGGATACGTCATTGGTTAAAGCCAGTATGGCACAGGAGGAGTTCCTGACTCTGGAGAATGACAAGATTAAGGTAGAGTTTACAAGTAAAGGAGCTCAAACGAACAAGGTTGAAATAAAAAATTACTATACCTATGACTCCCTGCCCCTCTATATTGTAAAAGAGAAAGCAAGTAAATTCTCACTGGTACTCTTTACAAATCAGGAGATTGCAACAGATAGTTTTGTATTCGAAAAGGTTCAATCCACAGACACATCGGTACTCTACAAGTTGCCGTTTGACGAGGATTCATACATTGAATACAACTACACTCTCAGCAAAGGCAGTTATCTGGTAGGTCTTGATATCCGCTTTGTAGGGATGAAGGAACATATCCAGAAAAAGGTCACAACTATGGATCTGCACTGGATATTAGATGTTCCGAGACTTGAAAAGGGCTATGACAATGAGAAGAACTACTCTTCACTATTATATAAACATCCCAATTCAAAGGATGTTGAAAGTCTTGGTCTTAGGAAAGAGAGTGTAGAGAAGGATGTCCGCACAAAAATCAACTGGGTTGCTTTCCAGCAACAGTTCTTTTCTGCTATCATGGTTTCCGGGAACAACTTTAATACCGGATTGCTGAGTTATAATATATATCCGGAGTCCGATCCGGATAAGAATCTGATGCATTGCGAGGCAAATATGCAGGTTCCATATTCTGTCGAAGAAGAGGTTTCCATGCCTTTTCAGTTCTACTACGGTCCGAACCATTACAAGACTCTTAAATCTTATGACCAGGGTTTTGAGAAGATCGTTCCGCTTGGCGGATGGCTTATAGGGTGGATTAACAGATATATAGTAATCCTGGTATTTGATCTTCTCAACAAGTTTATAGGCAACTACGGTCTGATTATCCTGATTCTGACCATTCTGATCAAGATTGTCATATCTCCGCTAACTTTGAAGTCATACATGTCATCCGCAAAGATGCGCGTGCTTAAACCTGAGGTTGATAAAATAAACGAGAAGTACCCTAAGTCAGAAGATGCCATGAAAAAGCAACAGGAGACGATGGCACTATACAAGAAGGCAGATGTCAGTATGTTCGGCGGGTGTCTCCCAATGTTGCTCCAGATGCCTATTCTCTTTGCCATGTTCAAATTCTTCCCGGCCTCATTTGAGCTTAGACAGGAGGGTTTCCTCTGGGCAGATGACTTAAGTGCCTATGACTCTATATTGAACTTACCTTTCAGTATTCCTCTCTATGGAGATCACGTGAGTCTTTTTGCACTGCTGATGGCAATCTCTATGTACTTCTATTCGAAGATGAATGCCGACCAGATGGCTACCGGCCCTCAAATGGCAGGTATGAAGTTCATGAGCCTCTATTTTATGCCGGTATTCCTGCTTGTTC
>SAAM01000584.1 GCA_009929415.1 Clostridia bacterium
CACTAGTGTTGCATAAACATTTGTAGGTCCTCATCTAAACTGTTTTCTGAAAAAAAGCAAAAAAATTCCCATGCTCACGCAGAAAGACGACTTTCTCCAGATTGTAACAATTATGAACTATATCAATTTATCTTCATTTCCTCTACTTGCGTCAAGCTTCCGTTCATTTTGATTCGGTCGGTTTCCCCCGTATCCTTGTCTCCCAAAGTTCACTAGCTTCCCATAGGGAAGCGAATAGGTAGCGTTGGATTGTCAGGCTAGAAAGAACAGATTGTGTTTCCAGTTTGACCAGATAGGTGAGAAGTTGTGCAATCAAAGCAAGATAGACCTGGTTTTTTAAGCCGTCCTCGTCACGACTGAAGAATTTTTTGATGGTAGTCTGCTGCTTCAATTGCTTGAAAAAGAGTTCGATTTCCCAGCGGGAACGGTACATTTGGCTGATCGCTTCTGCTGACAGATCAAACCGATTGGTAATGATGCGCAGCCTATTCTCCTGTGTATCTGTTACTTCAACCAAGCGATAAGGATCTGTCAGATACCCATTTTTGCCACCCAGAACGACCATCTGGTCTTGGAGAATGGAGCCTCCCGAAGGGACTTCGTATTCCTCCATTACCTTCACAAGGGTGTTCTTTCTGATGCGAGATACGAAGAAAAATTCGTCATGGGAAAATTTATCAAACATCTCAAAGTCCAGATAACCTCGGTCAAAGATATAGGTGGCGAGCTTCTCGTCAACTACGATTTCCAGTCGGTTGACATCATGAACGGAAGCGTTCGTGATGATCGCTCTATCTGGATAGGCATCGCCTTTCCCTATATAGGCAAGACGGAGATGCAGTTTTATGCCTGACTTAGTGGTACGGAACTCTGCCCAGGGGTATCGTGTTTTATTCAGAGAGACCGTCGTCGAATCTACGATGAATGCTTTCGGAAGCTTGCCGTTACGCTTGCCTTGGTTGGCTAAAGATACTAGGAAGTGAAACATCTCCTCCAGAATAATGGGTTTGATCCCTCGGATCTTCCGCGATATCTGCGAGCTGCTAAGAGAGTCAAAACCAAGTTCAGCTTGAAGGTCTGGATTTAAAAGGGAAGCTTCGATATCCCGAAGACTGGCTTTTTGGCTCGAGACTGCGTGGAGCATCAGCTTGAGGAAACGATCAAAATAGAGCTTCTTGACATAGGTATTTGTCTGTCCAATTTGTTCTTGTAGTCTTAACGGTAGATTCTCAAAAGAGACAGGTGCAATCCATTTACAAAATGAAGTTTTTTGTTTATGCTTATCCATAGTTGTAGGTCCTTTAAAGTGGTCTTGGATAAGTCATCTTACCAACCATTGTAAAGGACTTTTTGTTTTTGTCTAAAAATTCGGTTTGTTTATTTTATTAATGCAACACTAGTGAT
>SAAM01000585.1 GCA_009929415.1 Clostridia bacterium
AAGTCGCTGCTCAGCCTGTTTTTTATGTTTTCTATGAGCTCCTGAGTGTTTATGTTGTCATGCTCGTACTTGTCTTCCAGTATAAGGGCCCTGATGTTTGCGGTCTCTTCTCTTATTATCTCTGTAAGATACTCCTGATCTATACTCTGGCTCAGGGCTTCGATCTCACTGTTTCTGGATATCACGTCTACTGACGGCAATTCTCTTAGCAGATGTTTTTTCATTTTCAGTTATTTCCTTTTCTGTTTGAGTTGTTCCGTTTTTATTTTACGATTACGTATTTTTCCTTTTTCTCTACAGCTCTTCCAATTATATCATAGCAGAGAGCCTTGCAGTTCCTGAGCTCCTCTATGAGCTCTGATGCTCTTTGCTGCGGCACGCTTATGAGAAGCCCGCCTGAGGTCTGAGGATCATAGAGCACGTCCAGTATGTCCTGCTTTACTCCCTCACAGACGCTTACGTCCGGTGAGATGTAGTCCAGGTTCTTGTACATTCCTGCCGGGATTATACCCATGTTTGCATATTCTCTCGCGTTTCTGAGCATAGGCACGGATTCGCCGTCTATCTCTATGCTGCAACCTGAGCCTTTTGCCATCTCAAGCACATGCCCGAGAAGCCCGAAGCCTGTTACATCTGTTACTCCGTTGACGTCTATCTTCTTAAGAGCGTCTGCCGGATATTTATTTAGATACTCCATAACGAGGACTGCCTCTTCGTAATCCTTCTCGTCTGCGATTTCTCCCTTTATAGCGGTATTCAGTATCCCGGTTCCAATCGGCTTTGTGAGTATGAGAACGTCACCGACTTCCACGTGGGAATTGGCTCTTACCTTGTCAGGATGAACCTCTCCTGTTACAGAAAGTCCGTATTTAGGCTCCATGTCATCTACGGTATGTCCTCCTACGAGTATTGCTCCTGATTCTGTGACCTTGTCAGAGCCTCCCCTTAGTATCTCTCTGAGGATAGCCATGTCCTCGCACTGCGGGAAGCATACGATGTTCATGGCAACGGTGGGCTCTCCTCCCATCGCATATATGTCTGAGAGTGAATTTGCCGCTGCTATCTTTCCGAATGTATATGGATCATCGACTACCGGAGTGAAGAAATCCAGGGTCAGTATTATCGCCTTGTCGTCTGATACCTTGTATACAGCGGCATCGTCTGAGGTCTCAAGGCCTACTATCAGCTTTTCATGGCTTACCTTTGGTATTACTGTGAGTACGCTGGCCAAATCCTTTGGCCCTATCTTGGCAGCTCAGCCGGCTGCTCTTGTCATCTGTGTCAGCTTTACGTTTTTCATGATTTTCCCTTCTATTCTTCCCAGAGGGTCGCTCTGGTGACTGCTTTTTTCCATTTTGAATATCTTGCTTCTCTTTCATCTATGTTCATGACTGGCATGAATT
>SAAM01000586.1 GCA_009929415.1 Clostridia bacterium
TTTTTCATTAAGCTGTCATTTACTTCTTCGTGTTTCCGTCAGTCCGTTTTTGAGGACGTATATTAATATACCATCTCATACTTAATCCGTCAACAATTTTTTTGATTTTTTCTGCATTGATTCCCGATTTACATATATCACTCTGTGTCTTCACCTATGAATGCATCCGGATTTTCTATGGCTTCGACATCCTTGAGCTTTCTTTTTATCTGTCTGGTCCTTACTCCTATGAGCTTGTCGAGCTCGCTGTTGGCCTGTTCTATCCTGCTCTGGGCAGATTCAAGTACGGTTTCGAACTTGTCGAATTCGGTCTTTACGGCTCCAAGTACGTCCCATACCTCACTTGAGCGCTTCTGTATAGCAAGAGTCTTGAACCCCATCTGAAGGCTGTTGAGAAGAGCCGCCGTGGTAGTAGGTCCGGCTATATTAATTTTGTAGAGCCTCTGGAGCTCTTCTACCATCCCGAGCCTTACTGCTTCTGCATACAGCCCCTCGAACGGAAGGAACATTATGGCGAACTCAGTGGTATTCGGCGGATCTATATATTTGTCATGAATATCCTTTGCAAAGGATTTGAGCCTCTTTATAAGTATGCTCTTGCTGCTCTCTATTTCCGTCAGGTCTCCCGAATCATATGATTCAAGCAGCTTTGAATATGCATCCGCCGGGAACTTGGCATCTATCGGAAGGTATACAGGGCTTGAATCTCCCGGAAGCTTTATAGCATATTCCACAAAGCTCTGGCTTCCCTTTTTCGTTACTACATTTGCTTCATACTGCTCTTTTGTAAGGATTTCCTCGAGTATGGCTCCAAGCTGGATTTCTCCAAGCACCCCTCTTGATTTCACGTTCGAAAGCACCTTTTTGAGGTCGCCTACTCCGCTCGCGAGCGTCTGCATCTCTCCAAGTCCTTTGTATACCTGCTCAAGCCTTTCACTTACCATCTTGAAGGATTCGCTTATCCTTGATTCAAGAGTCTTCTGGAGCTTCTCGTCTACGGTCTCCCTCATCTTGTCCAGCTGAATCGAGTTTTCATTCTGAATGGAAGACAGCCTGTTTTCCATAGTGATCCTTATTGCCTCAAGCCTTCGCTCGTTCTCTATCGTGTTAAATGATATGAGCTTGTTCTGGCTGTCGATTGCTGACCTTATCCCCTGATTGATCTCTATCCTGGTGCTTCTGAATTCATCAGCCATATATTTCTGCTGTTTCTCCCTTTCGGCGTCTGCCAGCTCAGCCAGCGAGCCCAGAGTGTCGCGGGAAGATATCTGCGATATTTTATTTAACAGTATTATAAGAAGTACGAGATTGAGCGCCGCTGCGCCGATTATCATTATGTATGTCCAGTTCATATTGTTCCTTTCGCGAGCCCTTTATTCATGCAGTGTTTTTTGTTATGA
>SAAM01000587.1 GCA_009929415.1 Clostridia bacterium
AAGAACGGAGATAGCTCCAATCATCAAGAGCGATATCAAGTTTGTGGTTGAAGCTAGAATCCTGAAAAAGACGGCTCATCAAAAAGCCATCGTACGGGAATATCTTGAACAGTTCCGCCCATACTATCAGAGTCTGTCTTCAGTTTTCGAGGAGTTCGTGAATCTATTTCCCGTCCATCCCGATTTCTTGAATTCCTTTGAGAAGATGATTGCTATTGAGAAACGGGAAGTTTTGAGGACTATTTCCAATGAGTTAATAGAAATCAAGGATAAGGATCTACCTGAAAGAGAGTTGGATCTGATAACCATTGATAAGTATTGGCCTAAGCTTAATGCAACTGTCAACGTGTTTGAAGGGATGAAAGAAGTCAGGGATTGCTACACTGTACTGGTTGGCAAGCTCCCCTCCATCAAACAGAAGACGTATCGTGATATGGCGTTGCGTATTATTAATGGCCTTTCCATTCAGAGAATGGAAGATACTGACATCTCAAGGCCGATAGGTTTAACTCCCACTAATCTCAGAGATTCCCTTTGCTTATTTGAGAGAAGTATTGCTGACCTTGGATCTGATGATCTCGACAATGACTTGCTGACTCATATTGAGGCCACTCTCAAAGAGCTGATGAAGGCAGTGAACGGTCAATTCATCTCCCGAAACCAGGAAGGTCAGTATTACATCGATATTCGGAAAACAGTAGACTTTGATCAAATCATCGATAGTAAAGCTCAGCTGATGAGCAATGATCTGCTGGATCAATACTATTATGAGTTGCTGAAGAAGATGCTTGAGTGCCAAGACGAATTGTCTTTCATGAGCAATTCCAAAATTTGGGATTATGAGTTGCAATGGCTGTCACATAAAATGTTTAGAAAAGGTTGGCTCTTCTTTGGGATTCCCAATGAACGGCCGACAGCAGTTCCTGAAAAGGACTTCTATCTTTTTTTCATTCCGCCGATGACTTCGCCGAAGTATCAGGATCAGAAGAAGAGTGACGAACTTATCTTCAAGCTTGAGCAGAAACAAGATGTGTTTGTTGAAAAACTGCGGCTCTTCGCAGCAACTTCCGATTTGGCAGCTACTACCAGCGCCCCACAGAAGAGTACGTATCAAAACAAGGCAGATAACTACTTCATGGTTCTGTCAAAGTGGTTCCTTGAACATTTGCTTGATTCGTTTTCTTTGACCTATAGAGGTTCTACCAAATTGTTGAAGAATTGGATTCTTGGGACCAATCTACGAAATCTATCCGGGATAGCGTCCAATGCAACACTGAATTTCAAGGATACATTTGATGTAGTTGCAAGTTATTGTCTGCAAGATGAATTCCAACAACAAGCAAGTGAATATCCTACCTTCTCAGTGGTGTTGACATCCAAAAACTATGCAAACACCTTG
>SAAM01000588.1 GCA_009929415.1 Clostridia bacterium
GAAAAACAATCCATCACGTTCATGGATGATCGAGTACATGAAGCCGCACCCATCCTATGATTGGCGAGTGCATCATTGCTCTTTGTCGTGTTACGTTGTTTGCTGGATGAACGTACGGTGCCTGGCAGTCGCATATCCTTCGAATACCTCTTGGATGTCGAAAGAAATCTCAAACATCATCCAACACGACGGGGATTTCCGATATGTTTGCCATAGATTTGATCTAACTCATTCATTGTTTTTGAATATGCATTTTATAAAGGGTTATCAGGTCCATCTTCATGCAAGTCTCCAAAGTATCGGCTTATGGTTCCAAAGTATTGATGCACGATTATGCCTTAAAGCAGGAATATATACCGGATGTCGGGCATGGACACGTTGCAAGCCGATGTCCGCCATCCGGTAAGAACCATGGATCAGGCTGTTTTTCGAACATTTTCTTGTTTTGCAGAACCTTTGGAAAACAGCTTCCTGAGGATCTGAAAGATAGTGCGAAACAACCGGGTTGCATCCTGGGCCCGTCGTAATGTTTCAGAATGGGTGATGACACTCTCAACGTAGGTCTCATCCATCTGTTCCGTTTTGCAAAAATTCTCAATATGGTGACTTTTCTGTAAATGTTCGCGATATCGCGCATGGTCGAATCGTGTCGATTCCATGATAATCCGTCCTGTCATTATTGGCATCTCCCAGGTTTCGTGGAGATGCATCAGTCTTGGTGTGAAATACGGGATTTGTACCCGGATCATGGCATCACACTACTGACAAACGGAGGCTGTATGAAAAATATTTCGTGATACGTTCGTTGTCAGCAGGGCAATGCAGCCGCTTTGTGCTGAAGATTGGGACTCCATCCGAACATACACATACATTTTGCACTATGCAGCAGGGGATGGGTCTCTCTTCGACACTTGTCTTGTCGGATTGTTCTTGTCATCTGAATCATTGTCATCCTCCTGAAGAGCGTGTCGCAGTCATTCCCACCATCTCCATAGATAGAGAATAAGAAGACTGTTCTTTCTGCGATTTCTCAAGCTGTATCTCTACGACCAACGTAAGAACAAGGCCCATGGTTGCTGCAGCTATTGATTGGGAAGTCAGTTCGATTTCGGAGTCGGGGTAAAAACGTCAGGATAGCATCGTTCAAATTCCGTCCATCCCGCTGACTTTTGCCACGCGTGGCAATGCCTACTCCTAGCAGACACCGTTTTATACCTACTTTTTATAGAGATTGTCAACTGTTTTGTATGCGTATTGTCAAGAAAAATAGGACGTAGATGAGCCGGAGACTGCGCCATACCCACAAGGAGGCTAGGGTTGAGCGGCGCGGCGGATTCTCCGACAAGGTCATGGATACTCCACCATGCTTGTGAGGGGTAAGACATACATCGATGAAAA
>SAAM01000589.1 GCA_009929415.1 Clostridia bacterium
GGTTCATCCGATAAATGCGTAGTTAATAGCTAAAATAAGCTGGTATATTATACCTTTGATTACCGCTAATCAAAACGCATATGTATACCAGCTTTTTATACCACGCCTTTGGCGTTCGGGAACAAGAATGTTCCTGTGTACGATACGAAGATAATAGTATTGTTTTAAAACTGCAAACTCGTAAGGATAAACTGTGTTGTTCTGTTTGTAAGAGCAAGAATTATATTCGTTCCGGGGTTCAGATCCGCCGTGTCCGCAGTGTTCCTATTGGCAGTAAGCAAGTGATTTTAGAAATAAAAGTTCAACGTCTTGCATGTAAGGATTGCCAGAGTATCAGACAAGAACACATCCATTTTGTCACTGGCAAGCGTGCTTATAGTAACAGACTAGCCCGCTTGGTGGTGGAGCTATCCCGGGTTGGCACCATAAAAGATGTGGCTCACCACCTCCATTTGTCTTGGGATACGGTGAAGGATATTCAGAAGCGCTATTTGTATCGCAACTATAACACCCCTGACATAAGCCAGGTGCGTCATATCGGTATAGACGAGTTCGCCGTAGCCAAAGGACACATCTACAAAACAATAGTAGTGGATCTGGAAACAGGGCGAGTCATCTATATCGGGGATGGCAAAGGCAGGGGTGTCCTGGATGAGTTCTGGAAGAAGGTGACCAAGGCAGGGATACAGATAGAGGCTGTGGCAACAGACCTCTCACCAGCGTTTATCGTCGCAGTTACGACCAACCTGCCCAAAGCCACACTTGTCTTTGACCATTTCCATGTTGTCAAGCTGATGAATGACGCCCTGGATGAAATCAGGCGAGGAATCTACAGGGAAGAAAAAGATCTCAACAAACGGAAGGTTATCAAGGGGACACGCTGGCTGCTGCTTTGTAATGGCAAGGATATTTTTGACAACAAGTACAAATCCAGGTTGGACAATGCCTTAAATATGAATGAACCACTGATGAAGGCTTATTACCTGAAAGAAAGCCTACGAGAGATATGGACACAAGTCAATAAAGAACAGGCAGCTGAAGTGTTGGACAAATGGATTGAACAGGCTTACGAAGCCAAAATACCCAAGCTCACCACAATGGCTAACACCTTGAAAGCGCATAAATGGGGAATATTAGCTTGGTACGATTACCATATATCAACAGCTAAACTGGAAGGAATCAACAATAAAATCAAAACAATGAAAAGACAAGCATATGGATACAGAGACCAGAAGTTCTTTGAACTTAAAATACTAGCAATGCATGAGAAAAACTACGCATTCTTCGGATGAACCTTATTTAACCTGGCACTGATTATTACACTTCCAACATTCATCATCTCTTTTATTGTGACGCTTTTTGCCTTTAATAAGAATTATAGAAAGTTAAAGCCT
>SAAM01000590.1 GCA_009929415.1 Clostridia bacterium
AAAAAAATTAAGTGTTATTTGCCTCATTGGCAGTTTAACAGCAGGTTGTACGGGTAATTTTGAAGAAATGAACAGGAACCCGTTGGCTGCTACCGAAGTTAGTCCGAGCCTGATTCTCCCTAAAATGATTGACTATGGGTTCAATTGCCGCTCATGGGAATACCAGGTGGGAGACAATCTGCATACCAATCTGTATGCACAGTATTTTTCCAATACAGCTCCTTACTTCCCATCCGGCCGTTACGAATGGAAAGATGGCTGGGTGAAAGATGGTTTTTGGCGTTCATACTACGTATACCTTTCAAAGAATCTGCATGAAGTGCAGGCCATGCTGGACAAACACCCTGAATACGAAAATATGTATCATGTAATGCGTATTATTTCGGCCATGGGTGCTGCCCGGACTACCGATTGTTTCGGTGACGTGCCCTATTTTGAAGCCGGACAAGGGATTATTGAACCCAAATACGATGCCCAAAAAGATATATACTATGATATCTTTAAAGAGCTTACCGAGGCTGCTACTGCCTTGAAAAGCAATAAAGCGAACCAGCTTTCGTACGGCAACGAAGATATTCTTTTTGGAGGTGATCTTGCCAAATGGGTGAAATTAGCTAACTCGTTGCGTTTGCGTTATGCTTTACGCTTATCATTTATTGATCCGGCCAAAGCAAAAACCGAAGGTGAAGCTGCTTTGAAAGAGACTCTTATGACCAGCAACAGCGACAATGCTGCCATTAAGAATGCAGAAGCCAATGCAGGTCACTCGCTGTGGACCATCAGTTTCTGGAACGAATTCAGGGCTAGCAAGACAATGATCGATATCATGTTGACTGAAAGTTCTGTTCAAGACCCCAGACTACCTCTTTGGTTCGGTCAGACTCAAGGATATGCCTACGGTACTTCCGAGGTTCAATACCGTGGGGTTCCAAACGGTTTGCCTGCTTCCGAATTAACAAAACCGGAATATGCCCCTGTAAATAATTCCTGCATCTGGGGATTATATGTTTACCCCGAATGGAATCAGAAAGCGAAAGGATCTGTACAGGAAGGAAGCGTTCCTCAAGGTACGATCGTGAAGCCACAGATGATCATGAACTATTCAGAGGTATGTTTACTGAAGGCCGAAGCTGCTTTACGTGGTTGGGCAGGCGCCGGAGATGCTAAAGAAAATTACATAGCAGGTATCCGTGCTTCATTTGACGAAGCTCGTGCCGGTGTAAGTGCCTCACTCTATTCTACAGCTGCAGATGATGCTTATATTAACGGCGGAGATGTAAAATGGGATGCTGCTGCAAGTTTTGAAACCAAGCTGAAGCAAATCATCACCCAGAAATGGATTGGCATCTATCCAAATGGTACAGAGGCGTGGACCGAATTCCGCAGAACAGGT
>SAAM01000087.1 GCA_009929415.1 Clostridia bacterium
ATCATCCAGCAATATTGGGCAGCCGTCGGTGTGAAAGCACAGTTTAGGAAGTTGGAAGGTGACCTTACAGCCCAGTTGTGGGTACCCCCAACTGATCGAATCAACGGCCCTTCTGCAGTCAAATGGGACCTTGCATATGCAGCTGTTGCTGCTCTTGCAGAGCATGAATTCTACAATCGTTTTGATAGCACAGCATCCAATAACTCGAGTTTTCCTGGGACTCCCAAGTTTGATTCTCTTATTGCTAAAACCAATGCAACTGCTGATACGGAACAGCAGAAAATAGCTTTTAAAGAGGTACAGAAAGAGCTCAGTGAAAATATGTATGCAATGCCTCTCTACCACCAACTGTCCTTTATCTATACCAGTGATAAACTTGACCTCAAGGGTGGGAAATTGGGAAATGATCAGTTCTCCTATGAGAAGAACCTGCTAAATTGGACGACATCAAGACCTGATGGAATGATTTATACCAACTGTGGGCCTACAGAGTTTTACCAGATACATGCAGTCAATCCAGGTCAGTTCCTGTATCAGGAAGTAATTTTCGATCGTCTGATAAATGCAGACGAGAACCTTACGCCAACAGATGGACTGCTTGCCAAAAACTATAGCGTGAGCGCCGATGGAATGCAAATTGTTTTTGAGTTGCGCGATGATGTCAAATGGCATGACGGCAAACCCCTAACAGCTGAGGATGTGCGGTTCAGCATCGAGTACACCCTGCAGATTCCCGGAACCAATGGCGTTGCACTCAATACCTTCGGTTCAATCAAGGGGGCAAAAGAATTCTTGGACAAGAAGACAGAACATATCAGTGGCATTGCCATTAATGGCAATACAATCACGATTACCTTCGGAAAACTTGACCCCAATGCACTGCTTACCTTTAGCCAATGGCCTATTATTCCTTCGCACCTGTTGGCGGGCTCCAATCCCATCACTGCCCAGCAAAATGCTTTCTGGCAAAATCCTATCGGGACAGGACCTTTTAAAGTATCTCAGACCGTATTGGGCAACTATGGGATTCTCGACAGAAACCCTGACTACTTCCTCAAGGGCGATGGCAATGTCAAAAAGATCTACATGTACTCATCGGTGGAAAATGATGCAAACCTCCTGAAGAATGCAGAAGGTGGAAAAATTGACTATGCATGGAGCAAGAACGTTCAAGATGCTCAAGGTATGGCAAATATCAAGGGAATGACCGTAACCCCTGTTAATATTAGATACACTCGCTTGTTCTTTATTAACCAATTCCCACATCCTGCCAACATAAAATAAGCTCATTTGTCCGTACAGCCGGAGGGTGCATCGCCACTCTCCGGTTGGATACAATCCTCAAGAGACCCGAGGTTTTAGGTTATGATTAACTTTATTATCAGAAAGATCCTACTGCTTATTCCGATGCTGATAGTCATCAGCTTCCTAATTTTTCTTGGTGTAGACCTCATGCCCGGGGACGCAGTGGATTTCATGATTCCCCCCGACGCTTTAGCAACGATTGCCCCAGAACAGTTGGAAGCCTTGCGCACGGAACTGGGGCTCAACGACCCCTTCCTCATTCAATATGTTCACTGGCTTGGAGATATCCTGAAAGGGGATTTTGGCTACAGTCTTCAAAGCGGTGTTGCAGTTTCCGAACTGCTGGCCAACAAGTTGCCAGCAACACTGGAACTCTCCATTGCTGCTCTATTGATTTCTACCCTTTTCGGAAGTTTGCTTGGCGTTGCCTCCGCTTTGAAGAAGGGCACTCTAGCGGATAACATCCTGACTGGGTTTGGCATGATTGGTGTTGCAATACCACAATTCCTATTTGGCCTTATGATGATCATGCTTTTTGTTTTCAAGTTGCAATGGCTTCCAGTTGGAGGAAGAATGAGTCCTGGTTCTGAATCCTTCTTTTTGCGCTTGGACTATCTGGTGCTCCCGGCTCTAACCCTTGGCTTGTCGTTGACAGCCGGTGTCATGCGTTACAGTCGATCCAGTATGCTGGACTCCTTGAACAAGGATTATATCAAGACAGCACGTAGCAAAGGACTTCCTGAATGGAGAGTAAACCTGGTACATGGACTGAGGGTTGCGATGACCCCTGTTGCTGTTCTTATCGGGTTCCGATTACCCATGCTTATCGGTGGCGCCGTAGTAATAGAGCAAGTTTTCCAATGGCCGGGCGTCGGTCAGATGTTTGTTGCTGCAGTACGGAACCAGAACACTCCAGTCATCATGATGGTAGCCTTCTTTTCCGTTCTGATAGTTTTAGTTTCAAGTATCCTCGTTGACGTCGTAACCGCTTTGCTTGACCCTAGAGTCAAACTTTCTTAGGAGGAGGCCTCTATGAGTTCTCGAGCTTTACAAAAAAAAATGGATGACCTTCTCTACAAAGAGGACCATGGTTTGTTAAAAGCAAGTCATAAAAGTCGAACCTTGAGAAAAATGCTGGCCAACAAGCTTGCGGTTACGGGTTTCGTTGTCTTTGTTTTAATGGTAATCATGTGTGTTCTTGCCCCTCTTCTTACCAAGTATGGCCCCAATACCATTGATCTCAGGACTCGCCTGAATGCTCCCTCAACCACCCATATCCTTGGCACCGATCAAATCGGGCGTGACATCTGGGCGCGAATTCTCTATGGAGGAAGAATTTCCATCTTTGTTGGGCTTGGAAGTGCACTTGGTGCTGCTTTCATCGGGATTTCCTTAGGTACATATGCAGGATACCGAAGGGGCTTACTTGATTCAATTATCATGAAACTTAGCGAAATCATGATGAGTTTTCCCCAAATAATTCTGGTTTCTATTCTCGTTACCATCTTGGGCCAGAGTTTATGGAACCTGTTGTTCATTTTCATTCTTACCGGATGGCCGAGCATGTATAGGATGGCTCGATCGCAGATGCTTAGTATACGAGAACTTGAGTATATACAGGCTCTCCAGGCTTTTGGAATCAAAGGGCATGTCATTGCTTTCAAGCACATGCTTCCAAATGCCATTGGCCCGATTTTCGTTAACATCACTCTTTCCACTGCAATGTTCATCCTGCAGGAAGCCTCATTGAGTTTTCTGGGACTTGGAGTTCCGTTGGAGACTGCAACTTGGGGAAATATCCTCAACGTTGCCCAGGACCTCACCATTCTCCGCCAGGCTTGGTGGGTTTGGCTTCCCGTCGGATTGGTTATCACATTGTTTGTACTGGCAGTCAACTTTATAGGTGATGGATTGAGAGACGCTGCAGACCCAACTCAGGTTGGTTGATTAGGATTATGTATATGCAAGAGACTGTTTTAAAAGTGGAGAATCTCCACGTGAATTTCTATACAAACCAACGATGCAACAAGGCACTCCGGGGCATTTCCTTCGAACTGAAGAAGGGGAGGACTCTCTGCATGGTAGGTGAATCAGGATGTGGCAAGAGTGTAACGGCGAATGCCATCATGCAACTTTTGCCTGACCTCTCCCGTATAGAACAAGGATCCATCTCCTACTGGGGAAAAGATGGTTTGGTTGCATTGGACAAGCTCAAGAAGAATGGGACTGAAATGCGGAAACTTCGTGGGGAACAGATTGCCATGATATTCCAAGATCCCATGACAGCCCTGAACCCGGTATTCTCCGTGGGGTTCCAATTGAATGAGATGTTGAAAAATCACTTTCCAATGAGCAAGAGAGAAGCTACAAAAAAATCGATTGCACTGCTTGCTGACATGGGAGTCCCCGCACCTGACCAACGAGTATTCGAATACCCACACCAATATTCCGGTGGCATGCGGCAGCGGGCTATGATCGCAATGGCCATGGCTTGCGAGCCGAAAGTCCTCATCGCTGATGAACCTACTACAGCGTTGGATGTTACCATCCAAGCCCAGATATTCGAGTTGATGAACACGTTAAAGGTAGATAAAGACATGGCAATGATGCTCATCACCCATGACATGGGTGTTGTGGCAGAAATGGCAGATGATGTTGCAGTCATGTATATGGGGCTCATTGTGGAGAGTGGGACTGCATTACAGGTGTTGGGTGATCCCACCCACCCCTATACCAGTGCGCTGTTGGAATCCATCCCCATTCTGGGAAAAGGAAAAAATCAAAAGCTGGAGCCCATCAAAGGCACCACCCCTGATCCATACAATCGGCCTGTAGGTTGTCAATTTGCTCCTCGATGTACATATGCAATGCAACGATGCCACGAGGAAATGCCTCCAGAACATTTTACGGAAGAAGGTCACATGGTTCGCTGTTTCAAGTATGAGGAGCTCAAACATGGAAAATAACCGTGAACTGTTGCTTAAAATCTCTGGTTTGAAAACACATTTCCCAGTTAAGAAAGGGGTGTTCAAACGAACGGTAGGGTATGTGAAGGCTGTTGATGGAGTTGATCTTGAAGTCTTCCGAGGAGAAACCCTGGGTATTGTCGGCGAGTCAGGCTGTGGAAAGACAACTCTGGGGAAATCCATCCTTCAACTATACAGGCCGACATCTGGAAGTGTGGAGTATACATTTCCAGAAGGGAAAAAGGATTTGATGAAGCTTGGCCATAAGGCGCTCGATGAGGCGCGAAGGAAACTGCAGATTGTTTTTCAGGATCCATACTCTTCCCTGAATCCTGCGTTTACGATTCTTGGCTCATTTGTGGACCCTTTGAACAAGTTTGGAGTAAAAAAAAGATCAGACCAAATAAACCTGGTTGGGGACCTACTGGAAGCGGTTAATTTACCCCGTGACTACATGACCCGTTATCCAAATGAATTCTCGGGTGGCCAAAGGCAGAGAATCGGTATAGCAAGGGCTCTCTCTGTCAACCCTGAATTGATTGTCTGTGATGAAGCTGTATCAGCTCTTGATGTTTCAATTCAGGCACAGGTTTTGAAACTTCTGAAGAAGTTGCAGGATGAGAGAAATCTAACCTATCTATTCATCACCCATGATCTTTCAGTCGTAGAATATGTATCTGACCGCATCGCTGTAATGTATCTGGGCAAGGTGGTTGAGCTTGCGACAACCGATGAACTGTTCAGGAATACGCTGCATCCCTATACCTGTGCACTGCTTTCAGCTATTCCTGTTGCAGATATTAAGAAGAAACGAAAGAGGATTCCCCTGCAGGGTGATGTTCCCTCTCCAGTCAATCCTCCTTCAGGTTGTCCTTTCCATCCAAGATGCCCGAGATGCACAGAAAAGTGCACGATTGAAATACCAAAACTGACCGCGTATCAAATTGGAAAAGAAGAGCATTTTGTCTCATGTCACTTTGCATTGGAGATGATGAAGGAGAAGAAATGATTGGCGGAAGGGTAAGATGAAATTGTTTGGGGTATAAAAAACAAGGATTTCGCATTCACCGACGTCTGAGATTTCCATGGTGATAATTAGCACATGGGATTGATAATCAAACTAAGGCTGTATAAGGCTTTAGGATATATACGACTACGTTTTAAAAATGAATAGAGGAGAAAGGGTATGAACCGGTTTGATATTACAGCGATCAGAGGGGTTATTCCCGCAATGGTTACCACCTTCGATAAGAACGAAGAGGTTGATTTGCAAAGAGCCCGTGCTTTGGTTAGGTATCTGTTAGAATCAGGAGTACATGGCTTGTACATCACAGGAAGTACCGGAGAGGGATTTCTGATGACCGCACAAGAGAGGAAAGCTTATACAGAGACTGTCATTGATGAGGTTAATCACAGGATTCCTGTCATTGTGCATGTGGGGGACATCGGAACAAAGAAATCCATAGATCTGGCCAAGCATGCCGAAGAGGCAGGAGCAGATGCAATCTCTTCAGTACCCCCCTTCTACTTTAAGTTCAATGGTGATGATGTATTCAACTATTATAAGGACATCGCCGAAAGTGTTTCCATTCCAATGGTCGTGTACAATATTTCCCTTGCAGGGCTGATGAGCAACTCCTTGATCAAGCGAATTGCTTCTGTTGAGAATGTGAAAGGCCTGAAGTATACTGGGCGTGAACATGATGATATGTGTGCCCTCAAGCAGGAACTTGGCCCTGATTTTTTGATTTACTCTGGTTGTGACGAGATGGCTACCCAGGGGTTGCTCGCTGGTGCTGATGGCCTCATAGGGTCAACTTACAACCTCATGCCCGATACGTTTGTTGAGATTTATAATCTTGCAATGAAAGGAGATTATGTAGCTGCTTTTGAAATTCAAAAAATTGCAACAAAACTCATTCATTATATAGTACAGTGGGATTTTTTCCCTATCATGAAGAACCTTATTACCGATACTGGCGTAGATTGTGGTATTTCTCGAAGGCCATTTGCTGCTCCTACAAAAGAAATCATGGATAAGGTTTATCAGTTTTGTAAAGATTTAAAGAAAGAACACCATGGGAAGACTCATATCGCATTTATCGATAGAATGTGATAGCTTTCTGGTAGGTATCTTACCTTAGTTGCTGAAGATATCTCATTTGTAGGACTCAAGGGATATAAGATGAAAAATTTGAAGAGCAAGAAACTCTATCTCCAGGTTTATGATGAGGTTCGACTATTTATTGTCAAGAACAACCTCAAACCTGGAGATAAGATCCCAACGGAGATGGAGATGTCTCTAGCTCTGGGGGTTTCTCGGAATGTGCTCAGAGAAGCTATCAAAACCCTTGAGATCCTAGGTGTGGTCAGCTCCAAACCTGGGGTTGGAATGGTGGTGAACGCTTTCTCCCCCAGCTCTCTTTCCACCTGTATGTTTCTGAATTTGTTGGAGGATAAGGGCGATCTGTTGAAGCAGTCTCAGGAAGTGCGCATGGTCCTGGAGCTAGGATTCGCTCAGAAATGCTTCGATTCCATTACTGATGACCAATTAGATAAAATGGCAGGATGTCTTAAGACGATGGAGTCTATTGACGAATATGAAGATTTTTATGATTCCGATTCATATTTTCATAAGTGCATGTATGAGAACCTTGACAACAAGATGCTAATAGCCTTTCTTGATTCTGCTTGGGAATGTGACCGGAGTTTCAGAGGCAAGGTAGTCTACGATAAAGCATTGCGAATTAAGAAGCACAAAGATATCTACACAGCCTTGCGAGATCGCAACTATGATGCCTTCATAGCAAGTTTGATATTTCACTTTACCTACAAGTACAAGATGGGGTCTTCCAATTCAGAAGACTGATATGATGTGACCTCTTGCCAAGTATAATCTTTGTTTTCTTATAACTCCTGTTTTCTCGAATATTTGAAAAGAATCTTGTTATCCATGGAATTGTTGCGTCAGTATCAGCTTCTCTTTAAGGTCGCATTTGTGTCCAGTATCTAAAATCTTAGCAGAACGAATTCGGCTTTTATGATAATCGTGGTAGTATCTTTATATCCATAC